>NZ_JBEOOG010000001.1:0-171426 GCF_040308965.1 Pseudoalteromonas sp. MER144-MNA-CIBAN-0113 | reverse complement strand
AAGAAAATAAGCCACACCTTAATTTAACTGACGTAGAGCTCAACGCACTAGTTATCGCTTAAGCAGATCTCAGGTTAACTAGTAGCCGCGCGACTAAGGCGATCATTCACTGCAGCCCACTCACTGCTTATTGGCGGCTTTTCGATATAAATAGTTAATGGGGTCGTCTCATCAATAAGATGCAGTGCTTTATACATATTTTTAGCGTATTCAATAGGGCAACTACTGAGCTTAGTAATACGCTCTGATGGAATGTCGCCCGCTAATAACTGCTGTTGCAATTGAGTAGAATAGATTAAATAGTGACTTTTACTCTGAGAGTTTTCACTCAAAATTTTAGCGAAATCTTCAGTATTAGCCAACATGGCTGGTGCATGAGGCTGATAATGCGCTTTTACATTACCCGGTACCACTTCGTTATGTGAATGTGGCGTGCTGACATGCAGTCCAGTTTTTTGCAAAATATCAGATGCTGAAATTGGTCCTGGGCGTAATATGCGTAACTGCTCTGAGCTGGCATCGACAATGGTCGATTCAATACCTACATTACATTCACCTCCTTGTAATACCGCACTAATTCGACCATTCAAATCGCGCATAACATGAGCTGCGTTGATTGGGCTCAACTGCTTGTATCGATTAGCCGAGGGAGCTGCAAGACCAGTATTTAATTGTTTTAAAACGGCTAAAAATTGCGGATGTGCTGGTACGCGTAAACCAATGCTATTCAAGCCACCTGTTACAGGGCTATTTAAATTATCTTTTGCATTTAAAATAAGTGTGAGCGGCCCTGGCCAAAAGGCTTCAGCAAGTGTAATCGCTGCCTTATTTACATTTTTTGCCCAGTGGTGCACATGTGATAGTTCAGGAATATGCACAATTAACGGGTGGTTTGTCGGGCGTCCTTTCGCGGCAAATATTTTTGCTACAGCATCACTATTGCTCGCATCGGCAGCAAGGCCGTACACAGTTTCTGTGGGTAAGGCAACGCATTCGCCCGCTTTTAATAGTGCCACGGCTTGGTTAATACGCTCTTCAGTATTCAATAATTGAGTGGGTTGTAATGATGTCATAATAACTCTTAAGGATTACAAAACTGGCAATATGTTGCATCAGCAACGCGTTTTTTATTCGTTTCAATGTGGCTAAAGCCGCAACTATCACACACTGAAGTAGTTGATTTCATTTGTTCTGTTGGCATATTACATAGCTCACAGGGCAAGCCTTTTGTAACTTGTTTAGCAACAAAGTTAGGGTTTTGGCACTGTGGGCATGTTGATGATAGTCGCCTTGCAAGATCTTCTGCAGCTCGGCTAATAATTACTTGGCGTTGCGGGCTATACATGGCCCTCAGATCAGGCGTGATTGTACCTGTGCTTGGCGTTTTTTCTGTATACAAAGCAATAAGCGCTTCTATGCTAAGCCCTTTATGAAGCGTTTGGGTGTCGTCAAGTATCCAATGCTGGTTTTCATAGCGCTGACATGCAGTAGTGATTGATTCAGTACTAGTTTCACTGTTTATAGTTAAACTGCTGGGCGAAAATGGTCCACCAGCGTATCTATAAATAGTATTGTTATTGTGTTTATCGTAAAAACAAATAACTTCTTCGTCCCAGTTCATTAAACCCGGATATGGCCCACCCCCAAAACTGCCTTCACTGCCAAGCCCAAATTGCTCGCCTGTGAGTTCACATGCGCGCTGAGCTTTTGTCAGTGCCGCTGTGTTGGCACTGCCATGACGTTGTACTTCGTGACTAAACATCCCAAGTGTATCGGTATCAAATAAATCAGTAGTGAATACCTCAAAACCAAGTGGCTCCAGAGCGGGAGCTACTAAAGGTGCCTTTTTATGTTTCGTGGCAATGACTATCTTTGGCATAGCTTATATTGGCTCATTAGAGGCTGAAATAGTTGAGAAATATCCATTTTCGAACTGCTCGAGAGTATTATCATCGCCCCAGCGAATGAGAGTGAGCCAATGGTTATCAATCAGCTCCTTCACCATGACATGTTTGTTATAAATTGCCGCGATTGCAGATTGCGGCGCAGCAATATATACATTAAGGCGAATTGGTTCGTGCATCCATTTTTCCCCATTGTGCAGTGACTGCATGGCTAAGCCAATACGAAGGTCACCGCCATTACCTTCAAATAATCCAATATTACCGCCGACTGCATTGTGGAGTATTTTATTACCACTGCCGTATTTATGGTTGTCGGTAACCGAGGCATTATATTGACTATTGATCCAATGGGTTACTATCATGGGGGCGGTCATGATCAGTTCTAATACCGCAAATTCGTTATCGTTTTCCCATTCATAATCATGTAAAAAACAGCGTCCTTGTAAGTTAACACTGCGAGTCCAGGCCCGTGGTGCAACAATAAAGGCGGCGTTATTAGCAAGCCCCCATTCTGGGCGTACTTGCGACCAATCGCGGGCACGCTGATGATAAGCATGGTTAATTTCATCCGCGGTTTTATTAACTAACTGTGGGTCGATATTTACTAAGCGTTCTTGCTGAGCGGTTTGCGTGGCAACGGTTAGCCATTTTTTTAGATTGTCATTAAGCTCGGTATCGTAAGCGGTGATGACATCCGTGGTTGTGTTATGAATAGCGGCAATAAATTGCGTGCTCTGTGCCAGTGTTAGCCCTCGCTCTTTAAGCGCTTGGCGCACTTGAGTATCGTTTAGTAAGTTAGCCAGCACGCGTACATTAACTTCGCCACTTTGCCCTCCACAGGCTCCACATTCTAGGCCAGCACTGTGTAAGTTATTGGTTGTATGGCTGGCGTGCCCCACCAACATAACATGCGGCGCAAACTCTTTTATTCCTAAGGTGTTAAGCACTTTTTGAGCTAAGTCGGTTTTGTCTTTTAGGGTCAGTTGTTGCTGATTTTGTGTTAATTGCCAGTCGGTGGTTGCGCACTTTTTAGCTTTACCTTTAGATAAAAAGGTATTTTTTATTAATTTAAATGCATACAGCCAGCCTGCTGATTCAACCATAGAAAACGATGAGGGGGCTGATTTTGACCAACTTTGCCATGTAGCACTATTTTGACGAGATGCTTCAAGCGCCGCGTCTTTGTGTGTTTGTGTGGCATGTATGGCTGGTTTGAGTAGCCCGGGTAGTTGAGGACGAGTAATTGCACTACCATTTTCTTGATATTCTAGTGGCAAGCCAAAAAAGCCGGCAAAGCCGAAGGTTTCTATATTTTTACTTTGCGATTCAAGCGCGCGGCGAATAACCTCTGAGCGTACATCAATACAAAACACTGCTTGTAATTGAGCGTTGTTCACTGGCGTTTTAGTGGCGTTTTGCAGCGCATGATTAAGCGGGTATTGATAGCTCAGCTCCAGTGCTTTTGCCCACACCCATAATGGCTTTTGTGCCAATTTGTGTGCATGCAGGCGCTCAATTACGAGTGACTTTTCTTGCTGCCACTGACTTTGTAGTTGTTTAAATGAAGCACTATCATGATCTGCCAGATACTGCCAAATAACCAAGTCCCATGCCATTCGCATGGCCAGTAGCTGTTTCATATCATCTTTTGGCTTAGCGTAAAGTTGGCCTTGGAATCGCAAATACGCTAACCACGATGCCCAACCATTAATATCTAAAAGCAGCGAATGAGCATATAACTCTAACGAGTCGTTATCTATATTAAGGGTTGAGAGTGTTAGTGCAATCAGTTCATCAGCGCAAGTGGGTAATTGCTTAAAATAGCCATTTAAATGCCGTTCATCCATAACAATGCTAATGCCTTTATCAGCTTGAATAACAGTAAGCCAATGGCGATATAATTCAGATGGGGCTTGAGTATCATTACGATGCAGCATAGGGCCGAGTTGTTGATAATGTGCAGCACAAAACTGACTCAACTGATGAGTAATTTCATCATGCCAAGCCATTTTATGCTTATTACGTTGTTGGTCGAGTAAATCAGCAATGTTGTGCCAGTCTACTAAAGGAACATCAATGTGAAGGGTTTTTATGAGTTGCTCATGCGTAAAGTCACTGTTAAGTAACTTGGCAGCATCGGCTAAGTGGTTATCAGTAATTATGCCGTTGTCGTACTTGTGCTGATAAAAGTCTTTAGGCATGAGCATATTGGCATTACATAAGGTATCAATGCGTGCGCTTACATCTTCAATAGGCAGGTGGCGCATTTCCCAAAATGGGTTAACTGCAATCATCTGATCTAAAGGCCAGTTTGGTGCTATGTAACCGCATACTTTATTAAGTATGTTGTTTTCAGTGTCACTTAACGATAATGCCGTGTGATTTGAATTCGTTTGATTGCTCATTTTGATTCCTCAACGGTGATTCCAGCTGCATGATTTTTTAAATCGGTGTGGCCATTATTAGGTAAATTTATCGGCCATATTTTTAGGGTTAACCGCGTAAACCACTCATCTAAATACAAACCTGCAAATAATAGGGTGGAAAGTGATTTAACCTGTGGTCGCCAAGACTGGTAGCGTAAAAAGTAGCTGGCAATCATTAACGTTAAAATAAGGGCTATTACCCAGCTATCGGCGAGGCTAAATGCAGCTTCGCGCCACTGCTCAAGATCTAGTGCTAAAGTAAATATATTTTTAGCAACCACATAACTAATAACAACTAATAGTGCGACTAGCAGTTTTTTACTGTGAGTTTGCACGCTAGAAGCGCCATGTTGGTTGGCCAGTAAAATAGTTAAAGCCGATGCTAAAAGTAGCCACACACTGACCGCGCCTTGATAGCCGCTAATGGTCCAAGCAGCGCTAGCTAGGGTAATCGACACCAATGCCCCCATTAACCAAGCAAAGCACGTGGGTGATTGTTTTGGAATGTGGCGGCGAATCAGATCTTCGTTTACACCGTTGCCTGAGTTTAAAAATGCAAAGGCTTTATAGGTTGAATGAGTAACAAGGTGAAGCAGAGCCAGTTCAAATAATCCCAGCGCACATTCTATGAGCATTAATCCCATTTGCGCACTGGTAGACCAAGCAAGCCTTACTTTAACGCTTATTCGGGTAGTCATTATCAAAGCGCTGATCACCGTAGTTAAACCAGCAATAATTAAAATTAACCACTGTGCAGCCGCAGCTTGAATAAACAAAGGCGCAAATAAAATTAATAAAAAGCCACCTAAATTTATCACCCCAGCATGCAATAAGGCACTGACGGGTGTAGGCACCTCAACCACTTTGATTAGCCAGCCATGCATAGGCAACTGAGCACATTTGATTAAAGCTGCAAAAGCGATTAAAAAGGCCGCGAATTGTTCAGCCAAAGGTAGCGGTAGTGTGGTGGTGTGATAAAAAGTAGTGATATCGCTAATGTATAGGCTATTGTGAGTAACCGATAAAATAATAAATGCGACGAGTAATAAGGATTCAGCTACGCGTGCCACAATAAACTTTTTATGAGCGGCGAGTACCGCACGAGGGCGCTCAGGATAAAACATTAATAGCTTGTGCAGTGCCAAACTAATTGCCACCCAGCCTAGCCAAAATAGCGCTAAGTGATTGCTCATAACTACAATCATCACTGCGGTTACGGTCAATAGCAGCCAGCGCCAAAAGTAGTTTACACGTGGCTCACCTTGCATATAGTGTTTGCAAAACCGAATTAATATTAGCGTTATGAACAGGATTAGTCCTAGCATAATAGTGCGGGTCACTGAGAGCGATAAGAAACTCAGTAAATCAAAGGCATAAATACGATAAAGTGCAACGGCACTGATAAATGCAACACTATTAAATAGCATCACTTTAAACAGTACATTGCCATTTGAGGCACAAGGTTGTCGGCCAATTAGCCACGCCGCTAAAAATGTGCTCAATGGCATCATTAGTAATAACAACGAAATAATATACTCGCTCATTCAGTGCTCCTTATTTAGTTATTGGAGTATGACAAACTAGATAACTAAATAAAAATAGATATAATGCATATAAACGTTCTATAAAAGAGAACTATAATGAGCCGTTTGAACTACCATCACTTGTATTATTTTTGGTCTGTTGCCCGAATTGGTAACTTAACCCAAGCCGCTAAAGAGCTGCATTTATCGCAGTCAGCGCTCTCCACTCAAATTAAACAGCTAGAGCACACCATTAATATTGAGTTATTTGAACGTAAAGGACGTACCTTGGCATTAACCGATATGGGAAAGCGGGTGCAAATGTACGCCAACGATATATTCACTAAGGGCGAAGAACTGTCGTCTTTTATTCATAAAGGGATGATTTCCCAAACTCAGCATTTATCAATCGGGGTGCTTAATACGCTCTCTCGTAATTTTATCGAGGAATTTATAAACCCTTTAATGAGTAACGACGAAGTACGCTTTTCACTTACTGCAGGGCGTATGGATGGGCTGTTAAATGGTTTGGCAGAGCACGAACTGGATTTAGTTTTAACTAATAAACCCATCGGGCTTGAGCACTACGATCAACTGTGGCAAAGCCAGTTGGTATCTCGCCAGCCATTAGCCATAGTGGGTCCAGCGGATAAAAAAACACGCGGTCAATTTCCTACCGGTTACACTGATGCACAATGGGTGCTACCCAGTAAAACCTCCGCGATTAGAGACTCATTTAATGCTTTGTGTGCTCGTTGGCAGTATCAGCCAAAAATAAAAGCAGAGGCTGACGATATGGCTATGCTGCGATTACTTGCCCGTGATAGTGGTGCGTTATCGGTATTGCCATCAGTTGTAGTAAAGGATGAAATAGAACAAGGCCTACTAGTTGAATATCAGCGTTTACCCGATGCATTTGAGCACTTCTATGCCATTACCGCGCAGCGCAAGTTTGTACCAGACATATTAAAGTCGCTGCTTGCCAAAACCTGCTAATTAATTTTAAAGTATGTTTTTTGCGTAAATACTTTATTTTTAAATAATAAAAAATAATTAAAGCTTTTAATTCGTTGGCCGATACCGTATTTATATTGTACTGAAGATTAAGGATAATCATGGTTAATAAACTACAAGGCAATTATGCTAACTTAAATGCGTTGCTTGCCCAATCGGTCAATAATTCAAACCAAACCAGTATGCCCACAGGTTTGCAATCGCGTGCTCACTTAGCGCCAAGTTCGGCAACAATCACTGATGAAATGCTTAGTCAGTTTAGTGACCAACAAGTCGATGAAATACTTAATCAGCAATTATCCTCGTTACTCACGATTTCCAGCACACCCAGTGGCTCAAATTATAAGCTCTCTAGTGAAGAGGTTGCACTACGTACGGTGATAAGTTCTCAGCAAGAGGGCCTATTAAAAAATGAACGTAGTGATCAGTTAATTGAGCGTTTAAACAGCTCGGTAAAAAATATTCAGGGCGCTTATGCTAACACTAGCGATATTTTATCAAACTTGGGGCAGCTTGGGTTCAATCAAAAAACGTTTTTAGCGTCTAGTCAGCAGCGTGTTGAACGCTCGCTAGACCCCTTTATGGAAAGTTTTAACCGCGAGCGATATGAGGATGATGATAACTATGGATTTGAGCTGTCGGTAAAAACCAAAGAAGGTGATGTTATTAAAATCACTTTTCATTCTGCGCAAGGTTACGATGAGGAAACAGGCGAAACCACTGACGAATTTAGCGTAAGTTATGAAGTAGATGGCGACTTATCTGAGGCTGAACACCAAGCATTAACGCAAGTACTTTCTGGTGTTGGTGAAATGGCGGATGAATTTTTTAAGGCTAAACAAAGCGCTTACAGTCGTTACGTACCCGCAAACCAAGCTGATTTAGATTTAAGCTTTCTAAGCAATTTTGATAATAAACAGCTTTCGGGTTTTGATTTGTATTTTTCAACGTCAGAGGGAAATACTGCCGATGTTGATGGAGCGCTCCTTGGAAAAGACAATGAGCTTAATTTAAGCTATACCCTTGATGAAGATTCTGAGCAGCAAATACTGGAGTTTGAATCGGTAAATGGTCAGAACAACATTGATTTTTCGCTCGATATGTCAACCATTGGCGCGCAAGACAAAAGCCAAATGCAGCAATACATAAAAGCGCTCGATAAGAGTTTAGAAGATAGCCAGCTCAATAGCTCTGAGAAAAGTACACGTTCGGCGTTTGGTCACAAAAGTGATGAAGTGATGAAACAAGGGCTCGCTGTTTTTAAAAGTGCGTTTAGTAGTATGTCATCAGCCGCTGAGCGCTATAGTCAAATAGAGTCAGTTGCTACACAGCAGTTTACTAACGGACGCGAGCTGGTAGCTGATTTAGTTGACAATATGATCACCCGTGATCCACGCTATCAAGGACTAGGAAGTAGTGATAAAAATTCCCTAGGCGATGGGATTTCTAAGTTAGCTGATTTTGATGCAAAATTTTCTTTTGCAATGGATCAAGGTGATTACATAGCAACAAGCACCACAAAGCTGAGTCAAAATACAGAATACCAAAAGTCAGCAGGATTAACTGGGGTTACTCAAGATAAAGCGGCGAGCACACGTTTTAATTATGAAGAAGGTAACCGCTCAGACATCCCTCCTGATTATTATGATAAACAAGAAAATTACACTGTTGGTACTGCTGTAAAAAATAACGAATTGGTTGCCCTTGATCAGGCCCATGAGGTGGATGTAGATAAAAAAGTGTATCAGTTTAATCCTGAAATATCTCAATACGAACTAAAAAAGGAATTGAAAGAAACAACCACCAGTGAGAGCAATATTCGTCTTATTAACGATATTTGGCTCGAAAAAAATGAAGATAGTTATCGTATGGATGAAAGAAAACGACTCAGTGGTGTGGGGGCGACGAATGAGTTTAGAACAACATCGAGTTATTCACATACGCAATTAGTGACGTTAATCGGTGATTTAGATAAATTAGAACAAAACAAAGAAGCCAAACGTGAGTACTTAGCGGTTTTATCGCAAGTGGATGATTTTATGGATAAAAGCAAGTAACTTTTATTTACTTAAGCTCGATTATGGGTATAGTAGCTAAAATGCTTTTTAAGTATAAGATTATGTTTAAACAATTAATTTTACTTTTAATGTTGAGTTTACCACTGGCAGTGAATGCAACGCTCAAACCACACTCAGACGCTGTTACTGCTAAGCGTTTATTAAGCGATCACGATAAACTTGCCAAGCAATACCAAGCATTTTCGCCTACACCCCAAGACGTTGCATTGATGCAAAAATTAGCAGGTAAAGAGGTGTTAGTGCTTTTAGGTACCTGGTGTCATGACAGTGCTCGCGAAGTACCTCGATTTATAAAGTTACTCGATGAGTCGAAAGTTGAACTTTCGAAAATAACCTTTGTTACAGTAGGTTATGACAAACGTGATGAGGCAGGCATTGCCCTAGCGCATTACTTACAGTATACCCCCACTTTTATTGTGAAGCATAATGGGGTTGAAATTAACCGCGTAGTAGAAAAGCCCAGCGGCACACTTGCCCAAGACTTAACCTTGGGCTTGTAACGAGAGTCAGCTAGCCAGTATTATGTTCGAGGTTTTCTTATTACACAGGCCAGTCGGCGGCGTCTAAGTCATCTAACTGTGCATCACAGTGCTCATTCCCTTGCCATTTGGCAATATATTCACCGTGTGGGTCGTATTGCTGGGTTTGTTTTGCCAAATTAAAGTGTCGCCCACCGCGCGGATCGACCCCAACCCCAGCAATATATTGCCAGTTGCCCCAATTAGCGGCTACATCGTAATCAATAAGTTGTTGTTCAAAGTAAGCAGCGCCATAGCGCCAGTCTAGTTGTAGTTCGTTGACCAAACAGCTGGCTGCAATTTGTCGTGAACGGTTAGTGATAAAGCCCGTTGCGTTAAGCTCCTTCATAATAGCGTTAACTAGCGGAAATGGGGTACTGCCTTGGCACCATTTTGCAAAACGGTTCGGGCTAAAAGTGGTAAGTGGCGAGCTTTGTTTTTTACCTTTAAAAGTAAATAACTGATGCTTCACATTAATTGCATGCCACTTAAAATACTCACGCCAGAGCAATTCAAACTTGATCCAGTATGTTGATTCATTTTCCCCATGCTGCGCTTCATAGGCATCTACTGCACAAAAAATTTGCTTGGCACTAATACAACCAAAAGCCAGCCAGCTACTAAATTTAGTCGAGTTATCAAAGCCATCCAGCTCATTACGGGTGATTTTATAGCTGCTTGGTAAAGCTGATGAAAAGTACTGTAGACAATGCGCAAGGCCGGCTTTGTGTCCACCTTGGAGTAAAGGGTTTCCTGTTGGCGGCTCTGATATAGGCTGTTTAGCACATAAAATAATAGGCGGTGGAAGTCTTTTTGCTGAGAACGGCACTGCGGATAAACTGATACCAGTGGCTTCGATTTTTTTTCTAAAAGGGGTGAAGCCGGTTGGTAAATCAGCAAGTTCAAAGGGCAGTTGTTGCTGTTGATATAAGGTATCTTGCATCACAGATTTAAATACCACAGTAGCGCATTTCGATTTAAGCGCGGTAATTTGGCGTTGCTCATAAACGCCTATTTGCTCGCTATAAACTACTTCATCAATGCCAAGCTCATTAATACGCTGTGTTAATACCCTTACCGGATCGCCTTCTAAAATATGCAAGGTTTGGCCAAGACCTAAAACAGACTCCTGTAGCTCGTATAGGCTTTGCATTAGAAAGCGTTGTTTATGTACACCATAGGGTTTTTGTTGATAGTTATTGCTTTTAAACCAAGCAGGATTGATCACAAATACGATATCAAGTTCACATTGTTGTTGTGATAAATCATTGAGTATGGGGTTGTCATCAATGCGCAAATCATTTTGCAGCCAATACAGAATACGTTTTTTCATACTTAAGCTCTGGTTTTTAAAATCATTAACTTTACGAAGCAAAAGTGGGTAGGGATTAGTTTTGAGGTGTTTAATAGGGCTTTAAAAAGAGGCGGCAACAATACCGCCTCTCAATTTGTTCTAGCTTTATTTTAAATAGCTGATTTTTGCTGTGCTATCCAGTCATTAATTACATCTTCTAGTACCGCCATAGGGAGTGAACCTTGTCCAATAACGGTATCGTGGAAGCTGCGTATATCAAATTGTGCGCCTAGCTGTTTTTCTGCTTTGGCACGTAGTTCGCGTATTTTAATTTCGCCCATTTTGTATGAAAGCGCTTGGCCTGGCCAAGAAATATAGCGGTCTATTTGATCTTCCACTGCGCTTTGTGGCAAAGCGGTATGATCAGCCAAATAATCAATCGCCTTTTGGCGGCTCCAGCCAAAGGCATGAATACCGGTATCAACCACTAAGCGCACTGCGCGCCACATTTCGTAGCCTAAACGGCCAAAGTCACTGTATGGGCTTTGGTAAAAGCCCGCTTCTTTACCTAAACGCTCTGTATAAAGTGCCCAGCCTTCGCCAAAAGCAGAGTGGCTCAGTGTGCGTCTAAACTCAGGAACGTCTAACTCCATCGCAATGGCGTTTTGTAAATGATGCCCAGGTATGGCCTCGTGTAGGCTAAGTGCTTCTAAATTATATAAAGGCTGCAGTTTTGGAGTTGAGGCTAAAAAGTAAGTACCCGGTGAGCGGTTATCAGCAGGTGGCATATAAAACGCACCGCGACTCGCTGAGCCTTTAATGGTAAAAGTATTGCGCGGTAAGTGGCCAAAGTAAGTGGGGAGTTTGCCATACATTTTTTGGGTTATAAAAGCGGTCTTTTCTAGCAAGTCTTGGGGATCGGTTGCGTAAAATTGCTCATCGGTTGCTAAAAATTTTAAAAAGTCACTGTAGCTGCCTTCAAAACCAACACTATCAATAATGGCTTGCATTTGTGCTTTAATGCGCGCCACTTCTTTAAGGCCAAGCTCATGGATTTGCTTGGGGGTCGCATTTGTTGTGGTGTAATAATTTACTGTATATTTGTAATAATCAAGGCCCCCTTTGATGCTTGCAATACCGGGCTGCGCTCTACAATGTGACATATATTCGTTTTCAAAAAAGTCGTAAAAGTGCTCGTAAGCAGGCACGACTTTTGAGGCAATTAACGCTTTAGCTTTATTTTGGTAAGTTTCTTTTTGCGCTGCAGTAAATGTATTAGGGATGCGAGTAAATGGCTCATATAAGGCGCTATTCTCAGGTTGTTTAACTATATGGGCGCTAATACTTTGGCCATAATTTTTAAACGTTTCGCAGTAGTGGGTAAAACCAGTTTGAATGCCTTGCTTCAGTAAATTAATGTTTTGCTGATTAAAGCGCGGGTAATCACCAAGGCTCACTAAAAAGGCATCGTAATCATCAATGGTTAAAAAGGCCATGTTGGCCGGCGCTTCTGCAAAGTAAGTGTGCCAGCCACTTAAAAAATTAACCGGAAAGTATTTATCTTGGTAAAGGTAGCTTTGCTGCTCGGTTTCTCGCTCATATTTAAACAAGCGGTAGTTCATTAACTGCTCGCTATTGAGCGTTTTAGGATCAATGCTGGCTAAGTTTTTTAGTACGCTGTTGTTGTAAGCTTGGCGCTTCGCAATGGCTTGCTCGCTCCAATCGGGTAGGGTACCGTTGGGCTTCCAACCATCAGGATCGGTTCTAAAAAATATTTTCTCAGCTTTGGCGTTTTGCCAGTGGTTATCAATAATGGTTTTTAAATCGCTGTTACTGTCGGCTAAGCTTGGCAGCGAGGTGGCTGCTAAGGCAATAGCTAAAATTGTTTTTTTTAGCATGTTGAATTTCACTTTTTAAAATTTTAATTATTATTTATGCGCGCTGATTTTATGATAATAACAAGTTCACTCAATTAATGCGTTGGTTTTTAACAGCAGTCTAGCTTATTGTTTTACTGGTGTTTAAAATAAAACATATTGGAGTAGCGATATTTAATAACGTATTTTGCTAACCGATAAGGCGAATAGCCAACACCCAAATATTTATTGAGCATTTCATGCTTAGCTTTGCAGGTTCGAAATCCGATTATGATGAAGAAAAATGGATTGGGATTACTCGCTGTACTTGGAAAAAAATGTCAGATAATGCACATGAGTTTGTATTGGCAGGTCACACACCATTAATTGGCCTGATACACAAAGCGTTAGAATAACTATTTAACTTTAGGTATTAAAATAAAAAGGATTTTTGAAAATGTTGTGCCCTCGTACAAATACACCATTGGAGCCTATATTAGTTGGCGGTATCACTGTTTATACATCGTCGTTAGGCGGCGTTTTTTTCGATAACAGCCAAATTTTAAATTTAGCTCGCCAGAGTTAAAACATGGTCAGGTTTTACTTAAGTATTTGAGTAATTATGCCGAAGGTGAGGGTGAAGTCGCAATGCGAGTAAATTGCCCTAAATGCCCAAGCATAGTGATGATGCGTAGGTATTTTTCAGCGCTAAAAGCAGTTGAAATAGATGAGTGCCCAAGCTGTGCAGGAATATGGCTTGATAGTGGTGAACTGGAAAAAATACACGAAAATCATCTAACGCCCAAAGAGCGTAAGCTATTAGCTAATGAGATGGCTACAAATCATGGTTTCATATCCATTAAAACGCCAAAATCGAAATATTACCCTAAAGCGCCTAAAAATCTTCAAGGCACCACAGTTGAACGGCTGGTGCAATTAGCATTAATTAATTTTGAATCATAAAAAACGGCGTACTATAAAGTACGCCGTTTTATTAAACTGACTTAATCAAAATCGTTATGACTTATTGCGGTTTTCTTTACTAAACGCACGAATTTTACGTTTTTGCGACAGGGTTACTTTATTAGTACGCCCTGCAAATGGGTTATCGCCTTCTCTAAATTCAATTTTGATTGGCGTACCCATAATTTTTAGTGCTTTACGGTAGTAGTTCATTAGGTAGCGTTTGTAGCTATCAGGTAAATCATGAACTTGGTTACCATGAATGACGATACGCGGTGGGTTATAACCCCCAGCATGCGCATATTTAAGCTTAACACGACGACCGCGAACAAGTGGCGGCTGGTGATCCGCTTGTGCCATGTCCATAATACGACGCAGCATAGCGGTGCTTATACGTTTAGTTGCCGACTCATACGCTTCGTCAACTGATTCAAATAAATGACCAACACCCGTACCATGTAGCGCAGAGATAAAGTGCAAGCGGGCAAAATCAATAAAGCCTAAGCGACGATCAAGCTCAGTTTTAATACGATCTTTAACGTAGTTATCTAGGCCATCCCACTTGTTCACTGCAATCACCAATGAACGACCTGAGTTAAGCGCAAAACCTAATAAGCTTAAATCTTGATCTGAAATACCATCGCGGGCATCAACCACTAATAGCACCACGTTACAATCTTCGATTGCTTGTAGTGTTTTAATGACTGAGAATTTCTCAACCACGTCACTTACTTTTTTGCGTTTACGCACACCGGCTGTATCGATAAGAATATATTCTTTATCATTACGGGTCATCGGAATATAGATAGAGTCGCGCGTTGTACCTGGCATATCGTATACAATAACACGATCTTCTCCCAGTATACGGTTAGTAAGGGTTGACTTACCAACGTTAGGACGACCAATAATAGCCAGCTTTACCGGCTTGTCGGCAAACGCTTGGTGATCGGTGTCATCTTCTTCACCTTCTTGATATAAGTCGATAAGTTCTTCATCGTCATCGGCTACATCTTCATCAAGTGCGGCAAGTTCAGCAATAACTGGCTGAAGTGTTTGCTCAAGCAGTAAAGTAATACCACGACCATGAGCGGCAGCGATATGATGAACTTCACCGAGTGAAAGTTGATAAAACTCAGCACAGTTCGAGTCAGCATCAATGCCGTCTGTTTTATTGGCTACCACAAAGCACTTTTTCTCTTGCTTACGTAAGTGGTTAGCAATAGCTTGGTCAGCCACTGTCATACCTACGCGAGCATCAACTAAAAATAAAACAATATCCGCTTCTTCAATGGCTAGTAATGACTGATCAGCCATTTCGGTTTCGATACCTTCTTCTGAGCCATCAATACCGCCCGTATCTACCACGATAAATTCAAAGCCATCGTAATTTGCTTGGCCATATTTTCTATCACGCGTTAAGCCAGGAAAGTCGGCAACGAGTGCATCACGAGTACGTGTTAAACGGTTAAATAATGTGGATTTGCCCACATTGGGTCGCCCTACAAGAGCGATCACGGGAAGCATAAACTACCTCTTTAAAAAACAACAAAAGGCTTCGCAGTGCGAAGCCTTACAAAAAACTATATGACTATTAGTAAGTTAGTTTGGTATTTTTACCGCGCTAACTTCACCATCACGGGTGTATAAAATCAACTTATCGTCAGCAACAACAGGCTCAACAAAAAAACCTGAGCTGTCAAAGTCTTCACGAGATACTAGCTCGCCAGTGTCTTTATTTAACCAATGCAAATTGCCTTCTTGGTCACCTAACGCTAAATAATTACCGGCAACCGCTGGGCCTGTTAAGTACCAGCCACGAAGAGCGGGTTGGCTCCAACGTTCAATGCCTGAATCTTTATCAAGTGCATAAACAACGCCGTTACTATCAACAACGTAAATTGTTTGCAAATCCATGCTAATTTCACGGTAGCTGCTGTATTCACGTTTCCATACAACATTACCTGAACGAATATCTACTGCTGATAAGTTACCATTGTATGCAATAGCATAAGCAAATGGGCCACTAATAAGTGGTTGTGTATCTACATCAACTAAACGCTCAAACTCTGATGCGCCTTTTGCTACAGCAATTTCTGCGCTCCACGCTGAGTAGCCGCTCTCAGAAATTAAAACACTGAGCTTACCTGTTTCAAGGCCAACCAACACACCACCATTAGCGACGGTTGGTGAACTTTGACCGCGTAAGGTAAGTGCTGGCACTTCTTGCTCAAAGCTCCAGCGCTCTTCACCCGTATCAGGATGCAGGGCCAGTAACTTACCTGATGCTAAATTAACAAACACTAAACCATCGCCTGCAGCAGGTTTAGACAGTGATTCGCCTGGCACTTTTTTACGCCATACCTCTTTACCTGTCTCACGATCAAGGGCAATGACATAGCCATGTTCTGAACCTAAATAGATTTTACCATAAGCTTGTAATATTCCGCCTGATAATTTTGCACTATCGTTATCGCTCCAAGGCCAAAACGATAAATCATGACGAACATCGGTTTCCCAAAGCGTATCACCATTGGCAAGTGATAACGCTTCTACTTGGCCTTCGCGACTCGCTACATACACAGTATCTTTATAAACAGCCGGTGATAGGCGTGAGAAGTAATGCTCTACACCGCTACCTATTGATTCTTGCCAAACAACTTCTGTTTCAAACTGATTGGCTATTTCAGGAAGTACCAGTTCTTCTTCATCATCACTTGATGAACAGCCCATAAGTGTTGCCATACAAAGGGCGAGCGTTGCTGTTGTTATTTTTCTCATGCCTAAAACCTTATGCCGCTGGGCTAGTTACTGCTAGGTCATCTAACTTAATTTGTAATAGAGGATTGCTGGTTAATCCACCGGCATCAACCGCAGCTTGGTAGGCTACGCGTGCTTGTTCTTTATTGCCTTGCTGAGTGTAAATATCGCCTTTTAACTCTGCAACATTTGCATTAAATGCCTCCGGCAACGGCGAATTTAACGTGGTTAATGCATCATCGTATTGTTGTTGAGCAATTTGCACACGCGCTAAACGCGTAGTTGCAATGGCTTTTAACTGCGCGTTATCGACATTTGATACAATCCAGCTTAGCTTTTCATTTGCTACATCTAACTTTTGCGCATCTACGGCTTCTTTTGCAGCAACAAATGCTGCTAAAGTTGCGTACTGAGTGTCTTTATTTTCACTGATGAAGGCATCAGCAGAGGCTAATACGTCATCACTTTCAACAAGCTTAGTGTAGGCATCAGATGCTTGCTCTGCCGTTGTTATTTGGTTTTGGTTGTAGGCTTTCCAACCGTACAAACCACCTAAGCCAACAATAACACCTAATGCAAGTGATAGGCCGTTTTCACGAAAAAAGCGTTTAATCGCTTCTGCTTGTTGTTCTTCTGTTGAATAAATTTCCATGCTTACCTCTATTAAAGCGCTTTACTCGCTGCGCTTTATGTAATTTTAGCTATTAATTAGTTCTGCAAGTAGCGCTTTAGCTTGTTCTAGTTCTAGTGTGACTTGTTCTTTACGCTCACGTAAATACTTTATGGTCACAACGCCTTGCTCTAATTCATCTTCACCGATAATAACCGCGACTAATGCATCGCTTTTATCAGCACGTTTTAATTGTTTTTTAAAGTTACCACCGCCAGCATGCACCATAACGCGTAATCCAGGTACGTCTCGACGTAACGTAGATGCAATAATAGGCGCTTGAATGCTGGCTTTGTCGCCCATGGCTGATAAATATACATCAGTACTACGGCGTATGTCACCTACACATTCAAGTGCTTGAAGTAGTAAAACTAGGCGCTCTAATCCCATCGCAAAACCAACTGCTGGGGTTGATTTACCGCCTAATTGCTCAACTAAGCCATCATAACGACCACCGGCACATACTGTACCTTGTGCACCTAAGCTATCGGTTACCCATTCAAATACAGTACGGTTGTAATAATCTAAGCCACGAACTAGCTTTTCATTAACCGTGTATTTGACGCCTGCGGCATCTAATCGTTCACATAAATTTTCAAAATGTTCTTTTGATTCAGTATCTAAATGTTCAGATAATTTTGGCGCATCTACTAATATTGCCTGTATATCTGGGTTTTTAGTATCCAAAACGCGCAGCGGGTTAGAGTACATACGACGCTTAGAGTCTTCATCTAGTACATCGGTATGTTGTTCTAAAAAGGCAATTAAGGCATCACGGTACTGCGCGCGAGCTTCGTTTGAGCCTAATGAGTTAAGCTCTAAGCGTACATGATCGCTTATGCCAAATGCTTCCCAAAGTTGCGCCGTGAGTAATATAACTTCAGCGTCTATATCGGCGCTGGCAATACCAAACGTTTCTAAACCAAATTGGTGAAACTGACGGTAACGACCTTTTTGTGGGCGTTCATGGCGAAACATAGGGCCCATGTACCAAAGGCGTTGTTCTTGATTGTATAACAGGCCATTTTCGTTGCCTGCACGTACACACACCGCGGTACCCTCAGGGCGCAGAGTTAGATTATCACCGTTACGATCGGCAAAGGTGTACATTTCTTTTTCTACAATATCGGTTACTTCACCAATAGAGCGTTTAAATAGGTCGGTTGATTCTACAATTGGAAAACGAATTTCTTGATAACCAAACGATGATACGGTCTCGCGTAAAATGTGCTCTACTTTCTGCCAAACTTGCGTATCGCCTGGCAGGCAATCGTTCATACCGCGAACTGCCTGAATTTGTTTTGCCACTGATAAATCCTAAATCTGTTTATGTGCAGTCTTAGACTGCAACCACGTAAAACTAAAAAATCGACCGCGCATTATAACCCTAACTACGAGGTAATTGCGAGTATAGCGGTGTGTACGTAATTTGTACTGCGCTTTAAATGCCGCTACTAAAAAAGTCAATTGAATGCATATTTCTGGCGTTTAAATTACTCTACGATTTTTATGTCGATTGGTGTTTGTTGCTGCTTTTGCTCGATAAAATCGCGCACATAACCTTCGAGTTGATCAACAATATTATTGTTATCAATACGGGCTTTTTGGCGTTCGCCATTTATGTATAAGCCTGAGCGACGGTTTGCACCGGCAAGGCCAATATCACTCACTAGCGCTTCGCCTGGGCCGTTAACAACACAGCCAATTACAGACACTGAAACCGGTTCAATAATGTCTTCTAAACGTTCTTCAAGTTGGTTCATGGTGCTCACCACATCAAACTCTTGGCGTGAACAGCTTGGGCAAGCAATAAAGTTAATCCCTCGCGAGCGAATACGCAGTGATTTTAATATATCAAAGCCAACTTTTATTTCTTGTACTGGATCTGCAGCGAGAGATACGCGCAGCGTATCACCAATGCCTTCTGCTAATAACATGCCTAAACCAACGGCCGATTTAACAGAGCCAGAGCGCATGCCGCCAGCTTCGGTTATTCCTAAATGCAGTGGTTGGTCGATTTCTTTAGCGAGCAAGCGATACGCGCCTACCGCTAAAAATACGTCTGATGCTTTTACTGAAATTTTAAATTGATCAAAGTCTAAACGGCGTAATATATCTACGTGGCGCATTGCCGATTCTAATAAAGCTTCTGGAGTGGGTTCGCCGTATTTTTCTTGTAAATCGCGCTCAAGTGAGCCGCCATTTACCCCTATTCGAATAGGAATATTATGCTCACGCGCTGAATCAACTACCGCTCTAATACGCTCTTCACTACCAATGTTGCCTGGGTTGATACGCAAACAATCAACACCGTATTTTGCTACTTTTAATGCAATGCGATAGTCAAAGTGGATATCGGCGACAAGGGGTATCGACACTTGCTCTTTAATACTTTTAAATGCCTCAGCGGCATCCATGGTCGGTACTGACACGCGAACAATATCTGCACCGGCATCTTGAATAGCTTGAATTTGGGCTACAGTGGCATCAACGTCCATCGTGTCTGTGTTGGTCATCGACTGCACGGCAATAGGTGCACCATCACCAATAGGAACATTACCCACATTTATGCGTGTGGATTTTCTGCGTTTTATAGGAGATTCTGAAAACATAGCGACTACTCTGCTAAGGGTAATTTAAATTTAGCTAAACGGTTTTTAGGAAAGGCCGAAATATCAACTGGCTCACCATTTAGGGTAATACGAACAACATCATGCTTGCCTAATACCACTGAAAAAGGCGCTACTCCGGTTAGGGTCATTTCGTAGCCTGCTTTTTTTACACCAAAAGCAATTTTTTCATCATTGGCATCGTGAATTTCTACCCAGCTCTCATCGTTAAACATCATAAAAATGGTGCTTAAATCACTGTTTTTTGGCTCACTGGTGCTTTGTGCATTATTAACTGGCGCAGCTTGAATTGTTTGTTGTTCATTTTGTAATGCAGAATCTACTTCTTCTGTAGATTCAATGTCATTTAATAGTGCCTCGTCGGCGGCTTTAGCTAACAGCTTGGTGTTTTCTTGTTGTTGAGTTATGAGCGAGTTATTAGCATTAATAGTTTTAGTTTGTTCATCAATAGGCATTGCATTTTGCCACCACCACACTGCAGAAGAACCAATAACGATAGCTAAAATTAAGTAACTTACGGTCATAAGTCGGCTGTCATGGGCTTCTTTTTCTGTGCGCCTTGAAAAGCTTTGCATATCGACCGGTTTATCTGATGTGCTAAAAGCCGGTAACATCGCTAAAATAGCTGCGCTATCAATGTTTAGTGTACGACAATAGTTTTTTATATAGCCTTTAACAAACGTTTTTGCACCGAGTAAATGATACTCGTCGCTTTCAATATGCTCAACTTGTGATTCTGTTAGCTTTAATAGCGAGGCGATTTCAGCAATGCTGATATTTGCATTTTCTCTATGCGATTTTAGTATTTGTCCTACAGAGGATTCGTCGCTCTGCGGTTGTGTATTATCTTCATTCATAATATGTATGAGTCTGGATCCACGAGTAAAAGTTAATGTTTTGGCTTAACAACCAGAGTAAGACTTCGTTTTTATTTTTTGGTATTCGTTAATTCTTGTTGCTAAGGCGCACTATAAAAAGGGACTACATGAAATATCTTAAAAACTATACCGTGTTTAGATAAAATTTATGTGTTTTTAAGTCCTTTAATACACCTTATTCGTAGTAGTCTAGCATTGTATCACACTGAAATGCTAAATTGCTTTACCCTAAAACAGGCTTTTACACATCATCCTCAAGGCTATATTTTGGTTTACAGCTAAAAGGTGTGTAATTATCTAGCGTATTTTTTTTGTTTGCTCACCTGACGCTTCGCTATTTGAAGCCGGTATGGGGCTTTTTTTACGAATAACCTTTATTTTCGGCTCAGCAATAATTTGATTGTTATTATTGCTTTCTTGTAATTCATCAAGTTGTGCTTGACGGTACTTTTCTCGCAGCACTTCAAACTCTGTTTGCCTTAATTGGTTGTCACGAATGGCGTTAGCTTGAACACTATTTGGGTACGTTTGCAAAATGGTAGCTGCAATTTTTTCTGCTTCTTCAATTTTACCCATTCGTTGTTTAACCAAATAGCCAAGCAATAAAGCGCGAGAAGAAACTTGCGCGGTATCGTCATAACGTTTTATTAAGTTGCTGGCTTTGTACAAGTCGCTTTTTGCGTAATATAAAGCGGCTAAGCTTATTAATGTAGATGCGCGTTGTGAACTATGGTTTAGTGCTTGCTGAAAATAGCTTTCGGCGTTGGTGAAATCGTTAAACTCAATGGCACATAGAGCCAAATTTTCATAGCTTTGCGCTACACGAATATAACTAGGTATTTCAATCGCTTTTAAAAACTGATCGGTGGCGCGGTCATACTCATTAATACTGCACAAAAACGTGCCGTAGTTGTTTAAGGTGTTAGGATCATTTGGCTTAATGGCCAACGCTTTTTGATAGGCTTTGTCGGCTAATCCGTTCTCGCCAACTTGTTGGTAATAGTATGCTAAAGAGTAGTGTACTTCGGGTAAGTTTGGGGCGTACTCGCTGGCACGTTCTAAGTTATATTTCGCTTGAGAGTTATTGCCTGTATTTAAATACTGTAATGCCAATGCTATGCGCGTGCGAGCTGCACCATCGTTATTAATTTTATTCTCGAGGACCGGTTTATCGCTGCCGTTGTAACTATTCTCGGTAACACAACCGCTTAAAAACAGTGTTGATAGTGCTAACGTAAGTAAAGATCGCATTACTTTGTCTCTTTATTTATATCCATAACCTCTATCTTACCTCAAAGCCTTTGTGTTGCATCATTTATTTAAAAATAAACGATATATCACAAAGGCTCTTGATTACTCAAAAAATTAGGCTTGCTGAATATTTACGGCAATCGCATTATCTGCACGCATTTTCTTTTTCGCTAAACGCTTAGTACGGTCAACAACATCACCCGCTAATTGCCCACAGGCTGCGTCAATATCATCCCCTCGGGTACGACGTACAATGCAGGTAATCCCCGCAGCTTGTAATACCTTTGAAAAACGGTCAATTCGGCTGTTGCTTGAACGTGTGTACTCGTTACCTGGAAACGGGTTAAACGGAATAAGGTTCACTTTTGACGGTGTACCCTTTAATGTTTTAACAAGTTCATGTGCTTGATCAGTGCTGTCGTTAACACCATTAAGCATCACGTATTCAATGGTCACGTCTTTATTTGCTTTAGAGCCATCAATATAACGACGACACGCCGCTAAAAATTCTTCAATCGGGTATTTTTTATTAATGGGTACTAAAATATCACGTAACGCGTTATCAGGAGCGTGCAAAGAAATCGCCAGTGCTACATCGATTTTTTCTTTCAATAAATCAAGTGCAGGCACCACCCCAGAAGTACTTAAAGTAACGCGGCGTTTCGATAAACCAAAGCCCCAATCGTCCATCATTAACTCCATAGCTGGAACAACGTTTTTAAGATTAAGCAGCGGCTCGCCCATACCCATCATTACCACGTTGGTGACAGGGCGTTTCTCACTATTGCCGTCAAGGCCAATGTCTTTTGCTACGCGCCATACTTGGCCGATGATTTCAGATACTTTTAAGTTACGGTTAAAGCCTTGTTGTGCCGTTGAGCAAAAAGTACATTCTAGTGCACAGCCCACTTGAGAAGATACACACAAGGTGGCGCGATCTTTTTCTGGGATCCAAACTGCTTCAACTTCTTGACCGCCTTCTAACACGAGTGCGTATTTGATGGTACCGTCGCTGGCTTGTTGGCGAACTGATATTTCTGGTGCAACAATTTCGCATTCATTTTTAAGCTTTTCTTTTAGCTTTTTGTTTACGTTACTCATTTCGTCGAAATTATCTACGCCAAAATGATAAATCCATTTCATCACCTGATCGCCACGGAATGGCTTTTCACCGAATGATACAAATAGCTCTCGCATTGCATCTCGGTTTAAATCTAATAAGTTAATCTTTTTTTGCTCGGTCATGTAACAACCTCAATCGGTGGCGGTGATGGTAAAAATTTACAAGGACGAATTGTACACAATTCATCCACTATAATCATTAAGTAAAACATCATAAATAAACGGCTAATATTTTACTTAATGACTAAAAAAGGGCTCGAAAGCCCTTTTCATACTTTGCATCACAGGGTTAGCTGTGAACTCGAATTAACGAGTACGTGGGCAAAGCTCTTCGTCAGCGAAGAAGTACGCGATTTCGCGAGCAGCAGATTCAACAGCGTCAGAACCGTGAACCGCATTTTCGTCGATGCTATCAGCGTAGTCTGCACGTAAAGTGCCAGCTAGTGCTTCAGCAGGGTTAGTAGCACCCATGATTTCACGGTTTTTAAGAACAGCGTTTTCGCCTTCAAGAACAGTAACCATTACTGGGCCAGAAGTCATGAAAGATACTAAAGCACCAAAGAAAGGACGTTCGCTGTGTTCAGCGTAGAAACCTTCAGCTTTCTCTTGTGAAAGGTGAACCATTTTAGCTGCAACGATTTTAAGACCCGCAGTTTCGAAACGGTTGTAGATTGCGCCGATGTGGTTTTTAGCAACTGCATCAGGTTTTACGATTGAAAAAGTACGCTCTAAAGCCATCTTTGTGCTCCAATAATTTAAATAAAAGGTTGAATATTAACGGGCGCGAATTATACGCGTTTTAGTCGAAAAAACCTAATTTATTCTACGTTGACGAATATTTTAATTTAACAACCTATACTTAACTGAACTAAAAAAGTGGTTATAACGTTAATATGAGTTTATAAATTAGTGCTGCATCTGATTTGTATTATTTTTAGTCATAGCGATTGTCAATGCGTCTATCGACTCCAAATGCATGAAGAATACATGCAAACTTTAAGGTAAAAGTATGTTTTTCAACCAATCTTTAAAAACTCAAGTTGCTGATTTACAAAGTAAGCTTTCTGTGAGGGAGCAGGTTAAGCAAAGTTTAGACAGTGAAATGCTGGTATTAGAGCTTGATAAACAAGGCGCTATTTTAAGACAAAATAAAAACTTTGAGCGGGAGTTTAACTACTCGAATAATAAAATAATTAATAAAAACATTTTAGATTTTATTTCAGAAAATGCGAGAAATAACGCTGATTTTCATGCCTTTAAAAAAGCGTTAAGTAAAGCCGAACATTTTGCTGGCGCTATTCAAGTATCTCACGAAAACGGACAACGAGATTGGTTACGCTGTATTTTACACCCGATAAAAAATGAGCAAGGTCAGCTTGAGTATTTAACCCTGCATTGCACTGTGCTTACACAAATAATTGAAAGCTCGAGAGAAAACGAAGATTTAACCAAAGCATTGCATCGTTCAACAGCGGTTATTGAGTTTGATACTCAGGGTATAGTTCTACGTGTTAATGACAACTTTTTAAAAAGTATGAGTTATTCAAGACAAGACGTGGTGGGCAAGCATCATGTTATGTTTTGTGACGAACAAGAAGCGAGTAGTAAAGAGTATCAAGTCTTCTGGCAACGGTTGCGCAATGGCGAGTTTATTGCGAGCAGATTTAAACGTATTGATAAGCACGGTCATGAGGTGTGGTTAGAAGCATCATATAATCCGATTTTTAATGAAGCCAATGAGCTCTACAAAGTAGTAAAGTTTGCTACGGTGATCACTGATCAAGTAGAAAGAGAACTGGCCATAGAGCAAGCGGCAAATATTGCGCATGGCACCTCTATCGAAACTGACAATAACGCGGATAAAGGCGCGGAGGTGGTACAAAAAACTGTACAGGTTATGAACGAACTGTCGGTGCAAATGGAGCAAGCTGCTCAAGAAATTTCAGCATTAGATAAACAATCGCAACTTATTGCGAGCATAGTGCAGAGTATTAGCAGCATTGCTGATCAAACTAATTTATTGGCGCTTAATGCGGCTATTGAGGCCGCGCGTGCTGGTGAGCAAGGCCGTGGGTTTGCCGTAGTCGCCGATGAAGTACGTTTACTCGCTTCAAGAACCAGTAAAGCTACCGAAGAGATTGTGGATGTTGTACAGCAAAACCAAAATTTAACCCAATCAACGGTGGCTGTAATAGAGCAAGGCAAACACAAAGCTCAGCAAGGATTAGATTTTTCTAATGAGTCGGGCCATGTGATGAATGATATTAAAAAAGGCGCGCAACAAGTTGTTGATGCCGTTAGTCAATTCTCGAACCAATTAAGCAGTAAAAAATAACTTAAATCTGCTGCTCTTCATTTATTAGCGCAGAAAGAAATTTTGATGATCTTGATCAAGGTTTCTCTTTTGCCCCCTCATTATACTTGCGCGGTTTATTTTCCTTAATACCAATTCGCTTAATTAAGTGGTCTATTTTGAGGTTGGAAAAACGTGTTGATAGCTAGGCAAAAAAATTGCTATTTAGTTGTTCTCGGCAATTGCTCCTGCATTGCTCTACCTTCTGCATCCATGCAGTCGTAAATGAGATTTTTTTAACGCAGGTAGCGACACGTTTAGCCCCGTAAAATGATTAAGTATTATTGCGGGTTGGTATAATTATTCATGCAACCGGCTTGAACCCGGTTCGATGTATGGAGCGCACATGTCAGCTGTTTCTTCCTCAACCCCGTTTATTCCTGAACTACTTTGCCCTGCTGGTAGCTTAAAAAACATGCGTTATGCCTTTGCTTATGGTGCCGACGCTGTGTATGCCGGTCAGCCTCGTTACAGTTTAAGGGTTCGCAATAACGAATTTGATTTAGATACATTACAAATAGGGATTAACGAAGCACATGCGCTGAAAAAAAAGTTTTATGTAGTGTCGAATATTGCCCCGCATAACGCAAAAGTTAAGTCGTATTTACGTGATATAGAGCCGGTGATTGCTATGAAACCGGATGCATTGATCATGTCAGATCCTGGGTTAATTATGCTAGTACATGAAAAATGGCCTGATATGCCAATTCATTTGTCGGTTCAAGCCAATGCAGTTAATTTTGCAAGCGTGAATTTTTGGGCCAAGCAGGGGATTGAACGGGTAATTTTATCTCGAGAGTTATCGCTTGAAGAAATAAGTGAAATTCGCTCTTTATGCCCAGAAACAGAACTAGAAGTATTTGTCCATGGTGCTCTGTGTATGGCCTATTCAGGGCGCTGTTTACTCTCAGGCTATATTAATAAACGCGATCCCAACCAAGGCACCTGCACTAATGCATGTCGTTGGGAGTATGATATTAAACCTGGCACTGAGAACGAAACCGGTGAAATGGTACATAAAATTGACCCTAAAACGGTTATACCTACGTTAGGTGAAGGCGCACCAAGTAACGATGTATTTATGCTTGAAGAGCAAGGCCGCCCGGGTGAATATATGCCTGCATTTGAAGACGAGCATGGTACTTATATCATGAACTCAAAAGACTTACGCGCCGTGCAATACGTAGAGCAGCTAACAAAAATGGGGGTGCATAGCCTAAAAATAGAAGGGCGTACTAAGTCATTTTATTATGTTGCGCGTACCGCTCAGGTGTATCGTAAAGCGATTGACGATGCGGTTGCAGGTAAACCATTCGATGCTGATTTATTTAAAACTCTTGAGAACCTTGCACACCGCGGTTACACCGAAGGATTTTTAAAGCGCCACGCTCATCAAGATTATCAAAATTACGAATACGGCCATTCTGTATCTACCAAGCAGCAATTTGTAGGTGAAGTATTAGAACGTAATGCTAATGGTTTGGTTGAAATAGATGTAAAAAATAAATTTTGTGTTGGCCATTCATTAGAGCTAATGACGCCGAAAGGTAATATTAGCTTTACCCTTGAGAGTATGGAAAACAAAAAAGGCGAAAGCATTACTGATGCTAAAGGCTCAGGCCATATCGTAAAAATCCCACTGCCTGACACTATCGATTTAGAGCACGCCATACTGATGCGCAACTTGGATGAAAACCAAGATACCCGTAATCCTTTCAAACAAGCTGTTTAACGGGTAATTCATGGCTTTATTAATAAACAGCAAATGCATTAACTGTGATATGTGCGACCCCGAGTGCCCAAATGAAGCAATTTATATGGACGCTAAAATTTATCAGATAGACCCTACAAAATGCACCGAATGTGTGGGTCATTACGACAAGCCAACGTGCGTCAGTGTATGCCCCATTGATTGTATAAAGCCCGACCCTAATCATCGAGAAAGTGTGGACGAACTGGCAGAGAAGTATGTGAGATTGATGGGTTAGTTTAATACTTATTTATCATTTAACATGTGTGATTTTAGGCTAGAGACAGTTTCTTTCGTTATAGTTTTTTGAAATGTGGTTATTTCAAGCTTCAAAATAACTCTCTAATGTTTATCAGTATTGCCAATCTTCATAAGCTAAAGGCAAGCTGTTTAGTAAGTCTCGGCGCTCGCGCCAGTTATGCATATGCTTATCCATCAATGCTTTAAAACGTTCATTATGGTGTCGTTCAAGTAGGTGGATTAGCTCATGCACTAAAATATATTCTAAACATTCAGGCGGCTTTTTAGCAAGTTCAAGGTTGAGCCAAACCCGCTTTGCCTGAATATTGCAGCTGCCCCATTTTGTTTTCATTTTTTTAATATTAAGTGAGTCTGCTTTTACGCCAAGTTTTTTTTGCCATGAGGGCAGTAACTTTTCAATTGATCGTTGCATTTCATCACGATAAAAACGGTTTAATAACTTGAGGCAATTATCGGGTGATGTATTCTCATTCACTTTTAACTCTAACTGACCGCTACCTTTCGCGGTAACGGTAAATTTACCCTCAGGCTTTTTTATTGCTAGCCGGTATTTTTTTCCCCAAAGGTAATGACACTCACCATTGACCATTTCACGGATTGACTGTCGTTCTTGCTTGGCAAAGTCAACTTGTTGCTTTTTTATCCAAGCAAGTTTGTTAACAATAGCAAGCCGAATGGTTTGTTCGCTTGTTTTATTAGGTACCGATAATCTAACCTTACCATTGGGCGGTAAAACACTTAGATGGATGTTCTTAATGTCTCGTCGATTAATTTCAACATCAATACCGCCAATTTGTATCACTTCAGTATTAGCCTGATCCACTAATGATATTCCTTTTGGGCTTTTACAAGCTCCATAACTTCATTAATATCGACTTCATAACTCGATGTCTCTTGCCTAATTGCATTAACAATCTCACGCTCTTTAAACCTATCGCCAAGCCACTCAGCTTTTTTTGTGTAGCGCACTGCAGTATCAATTTTACTTGTAAGTACTTCATCATTGCCAAAATTATCGTAAATAGCCTGTTTGGCGGGGCTATCTACTGAAGTAGGGTAGTTATGGGCATTATTGCCTGTCGGGTTTACAACTTTTTTAGCTAAAGCTTTAATTTGTTCTAGGTAGTCTTGGTAGCTTATAGCTTGCTCTCTGCGCTGCGCAATAATAGCGTCAAGTAATGTAGCCATGCTTTCAAAGTACTTAGGGTTTACAGGGTTTTCATCAACGATGGTTTTTCTAACGTTATTTTCAATCGCTTCCGCCATAGATTCTTCATTATTTCTAATGCCTTCAGGTAATGAATCAAGTCCTGCGCCATTATTATTTACCACTAAATCTATTAAGCCAAGTTCCTCAAAATCCATGAGTACTTCGCTGTCATCAGCACGAATATACATATCAAGCAAATGTCGCATTGCAGGCTCAAAGCGTTTCATTTCGAGTAAGTCGCCACTGGCTAGTTTTACTTCGTCACGAACTTTCTCAAAATAAGCGACTTCTTTTTTTATTTTTTCAGCTTCAGTCAGTGAATAACCAGCTTGATCCATCTCATTTGCAACATTGGTGTACGCACGTATAAGTTTGGCAACGGTTTGATAAAGGGTTAAACGCAGTGCTTCTTTTTCATTGCGTTCGTTTTCATCTGTTGGTTCAACTCCTGATTCACCACAAAAGTAATGAATAAAGTCTTTAGTATTTCTTGGTGCTTTTACTGGTTCACATAAAGCTCTAACAGCTTCTAATGCATTGTCTAAATCAGATTTAGATTCTTTGAGGCGATCTTTTAATAAACCAGCAACATCGTCTTCATCGTAACCATCAAAAGCTTCAGCGGTAAAATCTTTAATCGCTTTATCTAATGAGCGAAATAAATCTTTATAATCGATAATATAACCATAGTCTTTATCTTCACCGTCAAGCCTATTTACACGACAAATTGCTTGAAACAGATTATGATCAGCCATTTTTTTATCAATGTATAAGTAGGTCGCAGAAGGAGCATCAAAACCGGTTAATAGCTTATCTACTACAATAAGTAACCGCATTTGACCAGGTTCTTCAATAAAGCGTTTTTTAACAGTTTTTTCAAACTCTTCTACGCGTTTTGCTGCTTCTTCTTCCGGTTGCTCAAAATAGTCAGCCAACATTTTGCGATAGGTTGCATATTTAAATAACTTTTCTGTTTTACCTTCACCCGTTTCTTCGCCTTTGATTGAACTTGCTGCTGGTTTATAGCTAGTCACAATTGCACATTTGTTAGCTAAGTCTGATTTACTAAATAAGTCATAAACAACACAGGCCTGATGAACGCTTGCGCAAACTAACATAGCATTACCCCTGCCAGACATGAGTGCAGGTTTGATCTCCATATCCATTAAAATGTCACTAACAATTTGCTCTAAGCGAGATTTACTCGAGAGCACTTTTTGCATCGTGCCCCATTTTTGTTTGAGCTGCATTTTTGCAAGGTTTGAAAGCCCTTTTGTTTTTGCAGCAAACCACTGGTCTACTTTTTTATCAGAGGTTAAATGCTGATCTATATCTCTAGCTTCATACCTTAAGTCAAGTACTACACCATCATTTACAGCTTCATCAAACTTATAGGTGTGAATGTATGGGCCAAATACCTCTAAAGACTTTTTCTTGTCCTTTTTCATTAATGGTGTACCAGTAAATCCAACAAACATAGCCTCAGGTAAAAGCGCTTTCATTGCTTCGTGTAACTTACCCGACTGCGTTCTATGACACTCATCCACAAACACAAATAAGTTGCCTTTAGCAGCAAAGTCATTGGGTAAGTTTTTAGTCAGTGCTTCAAGATAATCTTTTGTCGCTTCTTCATCGTCTTTATCGCTGGGAGCTTCACCATTGCGGCCAAATTTGTGCACTAATGAGCAAAATAGCCAAGGGTTAGGTTGGTTTAAGGTGGCAACTAAATCTTGGCCACTTTGGGTACGATATATCTCTTCATCAACACCAGAAAACACCTTCTCAATTTGTTCATCTAATTCGGTTCTATCCGTCACGATTAATACTCGTGAGTCCGTTATGTTTTCGCGTATCCACTTAGCGAGCCACACCATAGTGAGGCTTTTACCTGAGCCTTGAGTGTGCCAAATAATACCATCTTGCTTTGCTGTTACATGTTTTTTAGCGGCTTGAATACCAAAAAACTGATTATGGCGACAGGTTTTTTTAACGCCTGCATCAAACACAATAAAGTCATGTATAAGCTGCAAAAACCGATGTTTATCGCATAATTGAGCAAGATGAGTATCTAGTAAGGTGTCTGCTGTTACCCCCGCAGCTGGTAAGCCTTGTGTGCTATTTGGCTCTTTCCATTCTAAGTAATATTTTTCAGAGGTTTCAATAGTACCGTAGCGTATACCTTGCGTATCGTTACCCGCCATAACCAGTTGCATGGTGCTAAAAAAATTACGAATAAAATCTTTTTTCTGGTTATCTAAGTTTTGACGAATACCTTCACTTACTGAGACCGAGGAGCGCTTTAATTCAATTACGCCTAGCGCAATACCGTTTACATAAATTACTATATCAGGGCGCTTTTTTAACTCGCCTTTTACTGTAACCTCTTCAGCAATCGCAAAATGATTAGCTTCTGGGTTCTCCCAATCGATCAGCCAAACTGTTTGATTTTGCTGTCCCGTGCCTTCTTTTTCTTTTATGCCATAACGCAGTAGCCGGTATACATCTTTATTAGCATCAAATAGCTTTTTACCTTCGCCTAGGGCAGCGGCAGCGTCTAATTTTCGTAATGCACGCTTAATAAGCGTTTCAGGTGTTCTTCGGGCTTTAAGCCATTTAGTAAGTAATGCCGTTTCAATGTTGCTGTTGCCTTCGCGGTATTCCCAATCACCTAAATAGTCGTAATTTAGCTGCTCTTTAATAAATGTAACCGCTCGATTTTGGGTTTTTCGTTCTAATTGACCGACATTACTCATACTACTTCCTTGTTTGCGTTTTCTTTTTTGTTTTTGTTGAACCACATAAAATAGATAGCATTTCTTGTCCATGCTTTATTATTTGGGTTTCTTCCCAGCTATCGTCTTGCTCCATTAGTTGTAGCATTTCATATAGCTTTAGGCTATCGATCTGATTTTTCTTTAATCCAGCGGTAAAATGATTAAGTTTTGTTTTAGGTGGGAAATTACTTAAACGTGAATTTTTACTGTGACTTATTAAGCACAAGTTACCGAACTCGTGAAGCGAACCACCTTTAAGTGGTTCGAATTCATTCATTGGATGTTGCGGATAAAAGTGCTCAACAGAGCTTCTAAATGTAAATTCGAACTCAGAAATAACAGCTGTTGAATTACGCTTTTTTCGCCAAAGCAAATAATCAAGATAGTTAAAAACAAAGTTATTCTCTATTTTCCCAAAACACAGCTTATCAATATTAATATCATTTGCGGTTAAATTTTTTGGATAGTCGTTTGATTTCGACTTATAAATCATTTCAAAGTACGTTTTACCCTCTTGGTGAGAGAGAAAACGGTCAAATATAAAGCGTTTAGCTACCCGTCTTAGGTGCTTCATGTAACCTTCAAAATCCACTTCTTCTGCGTTGTATAGATAGTAAAGAGCAGCATTGAGCCAATGCTTATAAACCAAAGTCGGAGTGGAAACATGAAAAGCCGACAGCAACATTAGGCATACTCGGTTTTGTCCCTTAAAGCCATCTTCATCATCTAGTTCATTACTGCCACCAAAAGTGTTTATATAGCTTTGGCTTTTTGTATTATAAAAATGCAGACGTTTTAAGCTCCATTTATCTTTACCGTCACTAAATTCACGTTTGATGATGAATTGGTCAAAAAGGTATTTGCACTTTAATAATGCATAAACGAAGTCTTTTACTGCTTTAACTTTATTGTTGCTGTCTTTTAAATATCTATCAAACTGTTCTAGTAAGCGCTTATCGTCTAATGCGATGTCTTGTTTTGTTAAAACTCGTAACACATGAAGTAAGAAGTTTGAAAAGTTAATCACGCTATTAAAGCGCTCAGGTGTAAGCGTAATATCTGTCCCTAAAGACGACGGTGGTGGCTTGGCTAACATGTCATTTAGCGAAAGAGAGGCGCTTTCAATTTTTCCGCTCTGTTTTGTTTTGGCTACGCTTTCATTACACGCAGCTAAATCAGCATAATTTATTGGCGTAAATTGCCCCCAGTCGTCTTTACCAAATATGCAGTGGCGCTCATCTGGATTAAAACCATACTGAATGTAACGTTCCATACTAGCGGTAGCGTCCCAGACCTTACTTAATAATTCTTTATCATTGTCATCGGTTAGCACCGACATCAATCTTGCTTTAATCACTTCATGCTTTTCAAGCTGCTCACCACGATTATTCATTACCTCAAAGTAATGATTCAAATCGGTATCTTCTGGTACACAAACACGAGTAATTTCTACTTTATCGAATAAGTAAGAGCAAAAACCTTCTAGCTTAGCTCCAAGCGCTAATAAGCCCTTTTCAAGTAATGTATAACCATTAATTACATCTAAATTATAGTCATCTGTGCTTAGATGCTCTAAAGCAACGCCCTGAATCAAACTTGCAAAAGTGTCAGATGACTTCTGACGACTTTCAAAACTGAGATTTACTACGTCATACCAACCCATATCAAAGGTTTGATACTTAGTGACCATACGTTTAAGAGCAAAAGCCAATAAGGTAAGGGTCGTAAAGCGCTGCTGGCCATCTATGACTTCATAGCTGTCATCTTTGCGCTTAAACACCACCAATGTACCAATATAATAGGTTTGATTTGGTTTATTTTCCTGATAATCCAACACATCTTGTATTAATTGATTAATTTCACCTTCACCCCATGCATAGTTACGTTGATACATAGGGACTAAATATCGGTTAGTATCACTTAATAACTCTTTAACTTTGTAACTATGTATCTGATTGTTCGCGTTGACATTACTGCTTTGCACCTTGAGTGCTTGAATATTATTCATAGTACTTCATTTCCTCAAACAGATAAGCGATCTCGGTAAGCTTAGTTCCATTACATTCAGACTTTTTCAATGTTGGTAAAGGCCAATTTAATACATCACTTGGTTGTACTGCTTGTTTTATTCGCTCAAACACATTATTGCTGAGTGCATGTTTATTCATGCGCTCAATACCAACAACCTGCATTTTCAAGCGGCAGCTATAAGCCCAAATAAACAGCTTTTCTATAGCTTGCGATAGCTCATGTGGGCCAAACTTATCTAAATAAAAAATCACCGCGCAATCAAATAGATTACGTATATAGCCATCACCTGTTCGTGTACGTGAACTGTAGTTGTTTAGTGTGTGTAAAATTTCACAAGCACGTGGTTCTAGTTCGTTATCTAATATGCGAATAAGCTGCTTAGAGTCGTTATTTTTGCTATTACGTTCATCGCTCACTATCTCAGCAATTTTTTGCTGATAATGACTCGTCATTTCAAAAAAGCGCCTACCGTTTATAATCATTTGATCAAGGTGGAAAGGAAAACGCATATGTTGATGATCAATATGGCGCTGATATTGCGCGTTATAGTCATCAACAAAGTGATGGGAAATGCGAAGTGGTTCTACATACGGGTAAAGTCCAACCTGGTCAAGATTTACCCCTTTAAATAATTCCACTTGTGATTTGTTAAAATACAGTGCCGATTTCCCTTGTGCCCAGTTGCGAATACGAAATAAGTAGTTAGCAAACAATCGTGCTAGCTGTTCGCTCTCTAAGCTTTCCCAATGGCGTACAGAATCGGCTTTTAATTCGGTTTCAGCGTCTGAAAACTCACGTAAATGAAAGGCTTTTAACAAATCGTGCGGATCTAAATCTCGGCCTCTGGCATTTTGTGAATCAAAAAACTGAAAGGCTTCAGATACATCATTAAGTACAAAAGTAACCACTTCACAGCGTTCCAATAAAAACTCAATATCGGCCTCGGTAAAATCACTTTTTGCTACCGCGCGTTTAGCTGCCATAAAATTTTGATGTAAATTACGATGCGATATATCACTATTAAAGGTTTGACGTCGTAAAAAATTATTAATTGGTTGCTCAAGTGAGAGCAGCAATGTTTTTACATCTTGACGTTTAATTTGTGCATTGGAGTCATTTGTATTGAGCCGTTCATCTAGTAAGGCTTTTACTAATAGCACAAGTGTGAGCGTACGTTGCTGCCCATCAACAATGTCGAGCGTTTCTTGTTTTTTTTCTGAATGTTGATGAAATACAATAGATCCAAGGCGGTAAGCTAATTTACCTCTATAAATTTTTAAATCACCGAGCAAATCAGCAAGGTTAGCTTGTGTCCATTTGTAAGGGCGTTGATAGTTGGGTATAGCTAAATTACTCTTTTTGAGTAATGTGCTAACCGATATAATGTCCTTATTAAGTTTTCCTGTCATAGTTATTATTTCAACTTCCATTTTAGATTATTAAAACTCTTTATTTATAAAGTAATCAAGCAAATTTATTTAAATAAAGTTTATAAATTACAGCTTGTTATGTTTTTTTCTGCTTTATAAAATCACTTGATTGATTGTCTAGTCAAGCAACGGTCAAGCAAATTAATACCAGTGTGGTACGTAGCGCATTGCTTTGGTTCCTGCATCGGCATCATAAGGTTTAATTAAGCCCGCATGGACTGTATCCTTTATTATTCTGCTTACCATTGCGCTATTCTTTTCTGCAATAGCAAAGCGCTCGCGTAGCGACTTATTATTCATATGCTCTCTGTTTACATGCTTTAAACAACAATGCTGATAACAGGCACGAATACGATCTTCTTTGTCCATTTCAGCAAATTCCCTATGACCAAATAAAACAGAGCGAGTATGGTGCTCTGTTACTTCAAATAAAGGGGCAGGTAATTGGTATAACTCAGTTTGAAAAATAACTTTATCGATACCCGTACCGCGCTCTTCACAAATATTAATACGACGCATAAAAGAAGCTAGCGCTTCGTTACGGCTTCTAGGTGGGGAATCTAAAAATCGATCTGTATCGACTAGCGGAATACCAGGGTTGGTTATTTCCATGCGCGTATCGAATAGCTCAACCATAGGTCCTGTGCCTGTTAACGAAAAATCTTGGTGAATAATAGCGTTAGCCGCTAATTCGCGTATTGCTAGCTCTGGATACATAGGTACTTCTTTACGAAATGCTTTGCCAATTTCTTCATTAGAAGGCAGTAGGGTCTTTAAATAGTCTATAAGTCCCTCAAAGCCAACGGCATAGCCTTTATTACCTTCGAGTTCTCGTACTGTTTCTACTCGGCTATTCCCTTTATACTGTACTAACCGCACGGCTTTACGAGCTAAATGCTGAAAATCTTGCAGCTTTTTAGCAAATAATATCGCCCCTAAATTGGTAATATGCCATTTACCCGCTTGCGTTGCACTAATGAGTTTATCAGCTTCAAGTGCGTTTAAAATCCCTTCGCGACCTTCAGGCAGTGGTAAGTTAACTAAGTCAAAATAAGAGGGGTAATCTATAAGTTTTAGCACTTCTTCAACATTGCAATTTTCTGCTGCTAGTTGTTGCTCAAACGGGGTGTTATCAAATACGCGCCATAAGGCACGTTCTTTTTCGGGATATTCACGTAGCTTTTTTTTGTAAGAGCCAATGCGAATAAACTCTGTACCATCAAATTGCACAGGTGTATGCGCTGCTGCCTGCACCTCCAAAATAACAACAGGTAAATCGTTAACATGGCTAAACTCGTAAAACTGAAAATGTATTTTGGGTGCAGTTTTTTGTAACAACCAGCTCTCTAGCTCTTGCCCTTTATGCTTTTGAGTTGAAGGTTTAAAGTTCGTACCAATTACATCATGGGTCTTATCATCTACACCATAAACTAAGTACGCAGTTTGTTTGCCAAGTAGCGCGGCTGAGTTTGCGAGTGCAGAGATATATTCGCCAATTTTAATCACATCAACATTATGCTTAAATTCCACCCATTCGGTTTCATCGGGTAAATGGCATAACTCTTTTAACAGGGCTCGCAGCTGGGCAAGGCTTTGTTCTGTCGGCATCAGCTACCTCCATCCTGTTCAGTCTCAAGACTTTTAAATGGCAACCTTGTGCGGCCTGTGAGTAGCTGTTGCATCATGCCTTGTTTGATTTGACGGGTTTTCGTCAAGCGTTGTTCAAGGGTTTGGATTTCGTTATCCATATCTGAAAGGATAGTGGCTATAGCTGTTTGCTCTTCTTTAGGTGGCAAAATTACTAGCATATCGGTCAATGTGTCCATCGTAATATATGGTGTATTACCGGAGTTCACTTCTACTCGTATTCTTTCAGCCAATCTTTCTTCTAAATAAATTTTCAGATACTTAACATCGGCACAAAAATCTGAAAGTACATAAGTACGCTGATACGCATTAAATTTACCTTTAAAATAATGCACGTAACCAACATTTGCACCGTTACCAGAAACAAGCAGCGCTTCGGTATCAAAGGCATAATGGTCAATGTAGTAATGCTTTCGAGCACAGGTATAAAACCTATACTCACCATCATTTCTCATGGCATTTGCATCTAATTTACCTGTTTTGAAAGAGAGGCATACATCATTAAATTTCCCCACATCCCAATCTTCAGGAATCTCACCTAGTTGGCTAGGTTTTGTGCCTTTGCACTTACCTTCAGGAACGCCTTGCTTTTCGCCTTCGGTGTATGTTGCAAACTTCGGTAAACGGGTTTTACCTGTAAGCAGTTGCTGCATGGTGGCGGTTTTAATCGCTTGTTTTTTGGCGATGAGGTTTTCTAGTTCCGTTAATAGCGCGTCAACATCGGATAAGGCACTAGCAATGGCGGTTTGTTCTTCTACGGACGGTAGAGCAATTTTGTAATTTTTGACGTCATTGCTGGTAATATTAGGGTCTTTTCGGCTACTGCTAGCAACACCTTTCCAATAATCAACATTGTAATTTAATTCAGACAATAAATAATACGAGTGCAGCTTTTTAGGTTTAGGCTTTACAGCAACTAATGCTTGGTTTATGGATGAAGGTTGAGTGATATAGCCTGTGCGTCCTATTTGATTAAAACCTCCATACATAGCTACCAACACACTACCAACTGGATGTTTTTTAAGTCCTGTTTCTGCTATAGCTAAATCAGTAATTTGCTCTTCAGATATCTCAAGTAATGAGTTATTAAGATCGGTAGTCTTAATCCAGTTATTGTTACCACCAACGAAATACCTATCGTGTTGTGACCTAGGTGGAGTTGTTCCTCCTCCAAAGGTACAAATTTCGTGTAATGATGCAGAGTTCCAATCATCAGGAATAATTCCAACCTCTGTTTGCTTAAAACCTTCAGCTATCGTTTGCATTAAAGCGCTCATAGCGACAACTCCAAGCCCATCGCTTTCAAATGGCCTACAACTTTATCGCTAAGGTCATCAACTGATTTAGTGAGGGTTGGCAATGGCGTGCTGTAACGCTCTTCAAGTTGTTTAACACGATTAGCCATTTGCTGAGTGACTCGTTCAATTTCTGCCACAATATTAGCTTGTAATGTGGCTAGCCATTTGTCATCGACAATCAGGGTTTTGATTTCATCTATATCAAGTTTTGGATATTGGTTAAATACGGCTAAATCCAGAGCCTCTTGCGCTTCTTTCACTGCTTTTTTAGCAGCAGAATCTGCGTTAAACAACTTAGTTACTTGTTTAAGTACCTTAACTTCGTCAGCATCTGTTGCTAACTTAGCTCTGGCTGCAACGCTGGCTTTGGTGATTTTGTCTTTATCGTTGATAGCTTCAATCAATAAGCCATCTTCACCGCCATTTTCCTCTAAGTAGTTTTCCAGTGCTTGGGTGGCTTCATCTTGTTTGGTTTGCAGAGCATTAATCTGAGCTTGAACACCTGCAAAGTAACGAGCAACTATTAAGCGTGGCGGAATAAGCTCGGCTTTGTACTTTGTTTTATTGATAATTAAATCAGGTGTTTCTTTAAGCTTCTCACCTTTCTTAGCCACTAACTCGCGTAACGTATTACCTGCTTGCCAATCGTCTTGCGCTATTACATAGACATCGTCTTGTAGGGTGTCGGCCCAGTAATCCATGAGGATTTGGTAAATATCGTATTTACTTAATAGGTCGCTATTGGCATAGCTACCTAGTAAATTTTCTGAAATATTAAAGATAAAGTCTTTTGGATTATCGCCTACTTTTATCTCTTTTAATTTAGCTTCAGGTATCCACTTTTTAAATGGCAATAAGCTGCGGCTGGCAAAGTCTTTAAATTCTTGATGTGCAAGAATGCTACTTTTAACTTGGCTGGCTTCAAGCATACAGAGACTGTAACCGCTTCGTTTAAGTTCAGGCGCTGGCTTGAATAAAGTCGCTCGAATGCTTGGGAATACTTGCCAGTAATGCTGTAGTGCATCAATATCTCGGTTAGGAATACCGCCTTGCAGGTGGGCGCTTAAATCGTGTAAATCTTCTGGCTCAGATGAGTCAATATAACGAGGGATATTAAGGTTAAAATCATTCTTGGCGATTTCGTCAATCGGTACTAATCGGCTAAAGCGTTCAAGCTGTGAACCTTTGTTAAATACATCAACAACTTTATGTATGTCTTGACTGCGCAGGCGGTTTTTATTGCCGTCTTTAATAAAGCCTTTGGAAGCATCAATCATAAAAATAGAGCGACCTGCAATGGTCGGTAGATTTTTATCGTCTTCAGTAAAATTAGTAACCGCTTTTTGCGCGTGTTCTTTATCGATCACGATAATACAAGCGGGAATACCCGTACCGTAGAACAGGTTAGCAGGTAAGCCAATAATGCCTTTGATGTAACCTTGCTTGATTAGGTTTTCACGAATGGTGGCTTCGGCATTACCACGGAATAATACTCCGTGTGGTAATATTACTGCCCCCTTACCGGTACTTTTTAAGCTTTTAATAATGTGTAGTAAAAAGGTGTAGTCGCCGTTTTTTTCTGGTGGTATGCCCCACGTAAAACGGTTATATAAATCGTTTTCTGGCGTTAAGCCGCTAGTCCAATTTTTGTTAGAAAAAGGCGGATTAGCAACTGCAAAATCAAATGTTTTAAGTTGGCCATCCGCATCTTTCCAGTGTGGTTCTGAAAGCGTATTACCCTTGAAAATTTTAGCCGTTGTATTGTTGTGCAATATCATGTTCATACGAGCGAGTGCGCTAGTCGCGTTATCCATTTCTTGCCCGTAAATAGACAGCCCTCGGGGTGCTTCGTCACTGGCTTTTAATAATAACGAACCTGAGCCCGATGTAGGATCGTACGCGGTAGCATCTTGCGGGGTATCTTTTGTTATTCCCACTACTTTGGCTAATATTTGAGAAACCTCAGATGGCGTATAAAACTGGCCTTTTGATTTACCCGATTCAGTCGCAAAGTGGCGCATTAAAAACTCATAAGCATCACCTAATAAGTCGTCACCGCCAGCGCGGTTGGTTGATAAGTCTAACCCCTGAAATATACCTACCAATTTGGTTAGGCGGTCAATCATGTCTTTGCCTTTACCGAGCTTGTCTTCATCGTTAAAGTCGGCAACATCAATCACGCCCTTAAGGTCGTTTTCTTCAGCAAGGGCTGAAATGATTTTATTAATTTTATCGCCAATTTCTTTATCGCCTTTAGCGGCAATCATATCGTCGTAGCTTGCACCTTTTGGTACGACTATCATGCCGTAAGGGTCGCCTTTAAATTTATCGCTTACGTACTTCATAAATAACATAGTTAGTACGTAGTCTTTATATTGGCTGGCATCCATACCACCACGTAGTTCGTCACAACTTGCCCAAAGAGATGAATAGAGTTCTGTTTTTTTAATAGCCATTGGAGTTTCGTTTAATCCTTGTGAAAGCGTGATTAGAGCAAGTCGGTACTTAAGCCTGCGGCTTTGAGTCGTTGAGTGAGGTTGCGCATTTTTGAAAATTCAGTGCCAAAACTGTCTTTTAACCCTACACCTTGGCAAAATTCTTTAGCGGTTATGCTTTTTAGATTATCAGCGTATTTAATCATTTGTAGGTGCATTTCGACAGTAAACTGATTGCGTGGCGCGTTGTTTAACGCTGTTTTGATATTATCGAATATCACTTGCTCGTTCATAAGAGTGTACTTTGAGAAGAGTATTTAGCTAATTTATATAAATTAGCTAAATAAGCAAGTAGAGATTGATGATTGTTTTTCTTTATGTGGCTAACTTATTGTAAAGAATAGATTTACTGTGATGTTGATTTGATAAGTATTAAGCCTCGTGACTATTAATCAAACCTTAGAGTGTTTGCCATTTCAAACACATCATCAGTAACATCTTTTGCTCTGTAGCCTTTACCTTCAGGTTGACAAACAAATTTAAGAGAGTCTCGAATTGATACTTTGTCTCCAGAATAGTCAGAGCCAATGATGAAATTATCTGCAAATGGAGCAATTGCATCTGCAAAGGCTGAATTGATTATATCTCTTGATTCAAAGTCTCCGTTTTCTAATGAGATCATAGCACCTATTATTGCTGCATCTATCATAGTACCTTCAAGCCAATTGCATGACGAAGCGTATCCCATGCACCAACGTAGGCCTGATTCTTGAATATAAGCATCCATTTTAGGAGTGTTACCACCAACAAAACAGGAGCCAAATAAAAGCCCTGTTATGTTTTGTCGCTGCGAAATAGAGGACACTTTATAAAGTATGTGATCGACCTCTACATTACCAACTTTATTTTTATTACCATGAGCGGCAATGTAAATAATGGTATTTTTGAAGCCTTCACGGGTGATACAATCTAGTGCGTAATCAAAGCTTTTTTTATCGTAAAAGTTTGCATGAAAGACTTCTGTATCACCGGTATATTTTGCAATTCCTTGCATGAAAGGAACGACAGAGCTTCTGTTATTGTCTTTTTCATCTAATCCCCAAGGCGACTCTAAGACCAAAATTGCGTTTGTAGAGCTTCCTCTTCTTTTTATAATTCCCATATTATTTCCCTTTATAAATATTTAAAATCGACTCTGTAATGTACTTACAGTAACAAAAGTACTAGTAATTTCAATTTATATTAGAGGTTTATTTGATATGTAATAATTTTATTAGATATTGAATTAATTGATATTAATAACATATTATGAAAATTAGATAATTTTCTACTAGCTGGTAAGACTAATAAAAATGAAACCTTTAAGATACCTAACTCTTTTAGAATATATACCTATCAGCCCTTTAAGTATTTCAGTCAAACAGCTACGAGAAAACTTATCACTACGAGGTGTTGAATTATCAACCCGCATGCTCCAACGTGACCTGCAATCACTTTACGAGCAAGGCTGCTTCGGTCTCGAAAAAGATACGCGCAGTAAGCCATATGGCTGGTCTATCAGTGCGCAGTGGCGAGGTGGTAGCGCAAAAATAATGAGCAGTGAAGTAGCTGAGCATTATTTGTTGTTGGAGCAGTTACTACCACAATCGATACCGAGTGATGTTAAACGCTCAGTTCATATTAAAGCCGAGCAGGCGCTTAAACGTTTTAATGGCCATGTGCCCGATTGGCTTGCAACTCTTCCAAAACCTTCCTTAAAAGTAAATATTGATACTCAGTTAGTGGCGCAAATTGAGCATGCGATTGAGTACAACCGTGCTGTGAGCGCTGAGCTTTATAGAGTGTTGTACGATGAGGCACATTGGTTAAAATTTGCTGAGCTGAGTTTTTATAACTTAGTTGAGCAAGGCGGTGTTTTAATGGTTCAGTTTATGGTGGGGAGGCTTCACGATAAATGTTACCAGATGCCGGTTTACCGCATTCGTAATGTACAGGTACTGCAAAGAACACGACGTGAGCCAAGCACTGAGCAGTTAAAGTCGTTACGTAGTGCGATTAATAAAGGCATGTCGCAAAAAGCGATTGAGTTAGTTGTGAAAGTACCTAACCACTCTGCTGCTAACCAAGGGTTTATTGAGCTTGGCGAGCTGATTGACAAGCAATATTATGACGATAAAAACGTATTACTTACCTACCAGACTATTGATACCGAACAATTGACTGATGAGCTATTTAAATGTGCTCATTGGCTAGAGGTAATTAAACCTGAAAGGCTGCGACAAAGAATTGTTAGCAAGCTAAAAGCGGCCGCTAATATTTATAAATAACTCCAACTAGTTTAGGTGCGTCAAAAATTGACGCACCTGTTTGCTATGCTCCTTTTAAAGATGAAGGAGGTGTTATGTTTCAATTAATTCAACAAAATGATGGTTTATCAATCGGTGTATTTGGTATTGGTGGGTGCGGCTGTAATACCCTTAACAGTATTTTTGAACAACGTGAATCTGAACAAGCGCACTTGTACAGTGTTAATACCGATAAAGTAGTACTTGAACATACACAGAGTGATGAAGCAGTACTAATAGGTGCTGAGCTCACTCATGGGTATGGTGCCGGCGCTGACCCTAAAGTTGGACTACAAGCGGCAGAAGAGAGTAAAGAGCAGCTTTTAACGCTTATTAATGGCTGCGATATAATACTGTGTGCTACAGGGCTGGGGGGTGGTACTGGAACTGGCGCTAGCCCTTACATTGCAGAGCTTGCAAGTGAGCAAGGTAAACCCATTATATTCGTTGCCACATTACCTTTTAGTAGTGAAGGCGAGTTTAGAAGCAACATTGCGCAAACCGGCCTAAATGCTCTCAAAGAACATGCTAATGCGGTTATTACACTCCCAAACGATCAACTTATTGAAGTACTTGGTAATGATATTGGCTTATTTGATGCGTTTAAACACTCAAACCAAATACTCCACTCACTGATAAAATCACTCATCGATATGCTGTGCTATCAAGGCCTAATAAATGTTGATTTAAACGATTTTGCTAAAATTATGGATTGCCAGGGTGATGCAGTACTAGGTGTTGGTAAATGCGATGAAGAAAGCGAGCTTGCCACTGCATTGGATAGTGCCCTTAATAACCCGTTAGTTAATCAAGTTGATATGTCATCAAGTACCGGTGTAATTATACAGGTAAACTGTAAGGAAGAGGTTTCACTGGGTAGTTATAACCTGATTACCGATACAGTGCGCCAGCAGGTGAGCCCAAATGCGTTGGTTATTTGTGGTGTTTCAAAAATAGAAAATTTAGCAACGAATTATGAACTGTTGATCATCGCCACTGGTGCAAGCGCTAAGATGATTGTTGAACCTTTTAATAGAGCGCCTAGTAGCGAAACCGAACAATCGCCAGCTGCGAGAGCCAAACCTCAACCCTCTGATATTTTTGACATACCAGCGTTTATACGTAATCAAGCCCCCGCACCTAGTAAAGAATAATTAACTATAAAAATACTTACAGTTAGGATCTAAAAACAAAGTTTTATAAAGTATTATAGGTTTATTGAAAATAAGAGATGGCTTTATGAATACGTTATACATTACTGGAGCAGGTGTAAGTGCTGCTAGCGGTATTCCCACCTTTCGCGGTGAGGATGGCTTTTGGGCTATTGGTAGTAAAAACTATACGCCAATGGAAATGGCGACACGTGCAATGTATGAAAATAACCCAAGTGAGTTTTTAGCTTGGTATTATCATCGTTTTGCAACTTATCGTCATCATGGTCCTAACGAAGTGCATTATTGGTTAAGTGATAAAAACTTAATTACCCAAAATATTGATGGGCTAGATGGTAAGGCGGGTAATAAAAATTACATTGCGATTCATGGTCGGCTTGATCAAATGACGCTGTTTCATCATCAAGGTGATGACGTTACATCACAAACAACTGCTTGGGATAATGTTGATGAGAGCAACTTACATCGCTCTCTACTTGCGTTATTCAATATTGAAAACCATCAGCCAAAGCTTAATCATTCTTTAAAGCCCTTTGTGTTGTTATTTGATGAATATTACACTGAGCTATACCGCATTACTGAGGCGCAGCAGCGAATGATGAATGCCGATAAAATGGTATTTATGGGTACCTCTTTTAGCGTAAACATTACCCAAATGGCATTAGAGATTGCACGTAATTACGCTATTCCTATTGAAATTGTTGACCCCGACCCTGCTCATGTATTGCATTCAAATGTAAGTTATAAAAAAATGACTGCATTGGAGTACATACAGCAGCAAGGTTAAAAGTACTTATGTACTATGTAAAATAGATCACGTGTTACTGATATACATCATCAATTATGCGTTATTAATAATCAGTACAGCTTAGGCTATGTTATTGTTAGCCTTTAATTCACACTACGTACTGGTTATTTTAAGTACTTAAATACATTATAAGAAGACGACAGCAATGTTGAGCATTTCTCTTGGGCCTTTGGTTATTTCTATTTCACAGCTAATTATTTTTTTAGGATTAGGCATTTTTTGGGGGCTTACCTATTTATTAACACGCCAACATCCATTACAAAAAGCAATTTTAGACACAGTCTTCAAAGCAATTGTGGTGGGGTTTTTAGTCTCTCGGTTAGCGTTTGTGTTTACCATGTGGGATGCCTATCAAGGTAACTGGTGGCAGCTTTTTAATATTAGCGATGGCGGCTTTATTGGTTATTATGGCTGGCTCAGCGGTATAGTGGTTTTAGCATTTTATGCACGTGGTAAAAAAGCGGTAATGAAAAACTATGCTATTGCTGGGTTTGTTGGTTTTTGTTCAATGATTATTCCTAATTTTGCGCTGTCTATCTACCAAACGGGTGTGCAGTTACCGCAGTCTGTTGTGCATAATATTCAAGGGCAGCAAGTTAACTTACAAAACTTCAAAGGTAAGCCGGTGGTGATTAACTTTTGGGCGTCGTGGTGTCCGCCGTGTCGAAAAGAAATGCCGGTACTGCAAGCGGCTCAAAAAAATAATCCAAACATTACAGTGGCGTTTGTCAATCAAGGCGAAGACTTACACACGGTAAAAGCGTTCCTTGATGAACAGCAACTCGACCTAAATCATGTGTTTTTTGACCAAAGCAGTAATGTGAGTCGCGAATCAGGTGCTGCGGGCTTACCAACCACTTTGTTTTATAATAGCCAAGGTGAGTTAGTCACCAGCCATATGGGAGAACTTTCTCATGCCAGCTTGGGCTATTATATCCAAGCTATTAGTGATAGTGATAAAAAATAACAGTGCCTGTTGTTTGATCTAGTTACTCCTTCCTAAGCAGCTAAATAGTTATTTTGCTGCTTAACTTCTTGTTTATATTTGAATTGGCTATTTATTGACAAGGTATTCAGTTACTCATCAGTTTGCATTAACAAGCTATTAAGCTTGGTTATGTAAAATACAGCTACTTTTTTCGTACCATCTTTAGCTAGTACGATCATCTTTAAGTATTAACTGTATTTTAAATGGAACTGTTAAAACTATGACCGCTCATCGGATAACCCACGCTGCACATCACTCTCTTCCACTTTTTATTAAATCAACGCTATGCGTGTCTATTCTATCTGTTGTCAATCATGCATATGCTGATGAAGCAGAAGATAAAGCATTAAAAAGCAAAGATATGGAAGTAATTGAGGTACGCGGTATCCGTTCCAGTATGGCGGCTAATTTAGATATAAAGCGTTTGTCTAGCTCTGTGGTTGATGCCATAACAGCGGAAGATATTGGTAAGTTCCCTGATAAAAATGTCGCAGACTCATTACAACGCGTACCAGGGGTAGTGATTGACCGTGACGGTGGCGAAGGCTCATCGGTTAGTATTAGGGGGTTATCATCTGAACTCACCTTTTCTCAGTTAAATGGTAATTTTATTGCGTCATCACCAGGCGAGCCATCTCGTTCGTTTGATTATGCATTACTCCCCTCAGCCATGATTGAAAGCGTGGAAGTGTATAAATCACCAGAGGCACGTTTAGATGAAGGTGGAGTGGGCGGCACGGTATTAATGCATAGTCGTAAGCCGCTAAGTATGGATGCAAACTCAGGGGTGATTAATATTGAAAGCACTTATGCCGATGTGACTGAAGAATCTGAGCCGCAAGTAACCGCACTTTATTCTTGGAAGAACGATGCTGATACTTTTGGTGTGTTGTTTGGTTACACCTCACAAACACGCACTAACCGAACTCTTTCGGGTGGCACCGATGCAAATGTGTGGCGCTTTATTGGTGAAAACCCGGTTGATGTTAATGGCGCGCCGGTTGAAAACAATAATCAGTGGGGCTCAGTAAGCGATTCTCAGGGCAATAACTATGACAATGTCTGGTTTCCTCAAGTGGTTCGAGGTTCAATTGTAAACGAATTACGTGAGCGAGAAGGGATACAATTTAGCACGCAGTGGCGCCTAACTAGCCGAGTAGAAATTGGTTTTAACTATTTTGGATTTTCACTTGATAAAAATAGAACTGAGTCGGTGATTGATATACCTGAGTGGTCTTTAAATCCTGACTTTTTAACCGATGTAAGTTTGGATGAGTCGGGCACGATAGTTAATGGATTGCAATTTGATGCAGCTGCAAGTGGCATAGAAAATGATATGCAATTGCCGTGGATGCGAGGCAGCTATGTGCGTGAAGAGTCAACCTCTGACACTTTTGATCTCAACTTAACCTACGAAGGTGATTACTTCAAAGCCCGTTTTGTGGCGGGTAATACACGTTCTGAAGGTGGCCCGAAAGAGAGTTGGGAAGCAGCCTATAAAAGTTCTAACGCGGGTGAAAATGAAAACCACATAGAAAATGCCGCGCAAACAGCGGGTTGGAAAATTAATGAGAACGATATTAGTTTAAATATAGATCCAAATACGTTAGCTAACTTACTCAATGGTGTGGGTGGTGGGCGCGATCCGGGTTCGTCAAATTCAAGTTTTGTGCGTAGTGAACTTGAAGAAGATTACTACCAAGCTGATTTTGATATTTATACCGATTGGGGCATTTTAAGAACAATTAAAACTGGGGTTAAGTATCGAGAAGCTACGCTTCACCGCGAAACCGGTAATACCTTCTTTTTGGATCCTAATTTTGATATTGCCGCAGCAGAAGCCAGTAAGGGTGGGATCACACGTTTTGACAGTTATCAGTGGAACAACGGTATGCCACTAGCACAAGACGTGTTTATTAACGAAGGTAACATTGCTAGTGGTTTTAATATAAACCAAATGCCCGGTATTGATTGGGATAAATACCGCGATATTGTGACCAGTCATTATGTGCCGTATACACGCAAAGAAGATAACTTTATTTATGATATTGAAGAGCAAATAGCGGCATTTTATTTACAAGGTGATTTTGAATTTGATAGCGTGCGCGGTAATTTAGGGGTACGTGTTGTACGCACGAAAACCATGACATCATCAACCGATCTATACACATATTTGCTGGATCATACTGATGATGAAAGCGGGGAGGCGGTAACCGGAGATGATAGATTTGTTGAAGACTATCAACTTATTACTCAAGAGAATACCGATACCCAAATTTTACCTAGCTTTAATATTGCATGGGATGCCAGCGAAGATATTGTTGTGCGCGGCGCGATTGCAAAAGTAATGTCTCGCCCTGATTATGCCGATTTAGGTGCGCAACAACGCATTACGTTTGTTTCAGATGAGTGGGCCGACGACAGAGCTGAATTTAATGAAATTCCGGGTTTTAGTGGCAGTGGCGGTAATAAAAACTTAAAACCGTTTGAGTCGGTGCAAGCGGATTTATCTATTGAATATTATTACAGCGAAGGCTCTGCCGTTGGTTTAGCACTATTTCATAAAACTGTTGATAACTTTGTTGTTCCCTTAGTTATTGACGTACAACAAGATTTTGCAGGTAAAGAGGGCATAGTTGAGGCAGGAAATATTACTGTGTCGCCATATAGCACTGTAGGCAATGGCACTGATGCTGTATCTAAAGGGGCTGAAGTATTTATACAGCATGCCTTTGATAGTGGTTTTGGTTTTTATGCAAACTACACCTATAACAAAACCAATAAGGCCGATGTAGAAGTAGATGGTAAAGAGTTTGGTAAATCGCCTTTAATTGGCAGTGCTAAATATCAATACAACACTTCGATATATTATGAAGGAGATGCCTTCAATGTTCGTGCTTCTTATAATAAACGTGGTGAAACTGTGTTGGGTTTAAATAGTGGTTTAAACGTTTACCAAGACCCATATGAGCAAGTTGATGTAAATGCATCAATTACTTTATTAGAGGACTTGAGCCTGACAGCGGCGGTGATTAATTTAACTAAATCTGAGCAAGTAACCCGATTGGGTAACGATACAGAGTCTCGGTTATTAAACTCAAGCTATTCGGGTAGACGATATTATGCGGGCATAAACTATCGTTTTTAAGCTGAGTTTGTTGAGTTTAGGTAAACAAGCTGTTTTGTTGCTGTTTTAGCTTTTTCTTGTAAGTTATTACTTTATAATGAGCATTATAAAAATTATAGAATTAATATTAACAGGATTGAAATGAGTGATTTAACGGCAATAGCCAACTTATCTATTTTATTAGTTGAGCCTTCTGAAGTGCAACAAAAGCTAATAAAAAAATCACTGGCTCAGTGCGGGGTGACACAAATTGAAACGGCCAGCACTCAAGAAAACGCGCTGGCTGCTTTATCAAATTATCACCCTGATTTAGTCATTAGCAGCATGTACTTAAGTGATGGCACAGCTGATTCTTTATTACAGGCAATACGCAGTAATAGTAATACCGAGCAACAGGCATTTATGTTGGTATCGAGCGAGCGTAATAAGCGCCATTTAGAGCAACTTAGGCAATCGGGGGTATTAGCGATTTTACCTAAACCGTTTAGTGCCGACGAAATAACCCGAGCGCTTAAAGCTACTTTGGATATTATTAGCGAGCAAGAAGTGGAACTAGAGCACTTTGATGTGACCCTTCTTAGAGTGCTTGTAGTTGATGACAGCCGTTTTGCACGAAAACACATAATACGAGTGCTAGCGGGGATGGGTATTCCTGAGCCTGTAGAGGCTGAAGACGGTAAACAAGCGATTGAAATACTTAATAATCAATCATTTGATTTAATTGTTACTGACTACAATATGCCAGAAATGGATGGTAAAGAATTAACTGAAACGGTAAGGCAATCGAATGCGTACTCGCATATCCCAATCTTGATGGTGAGCTCAGAAGCTAACGATACCCATTTAGCTAATATTGCTCAAGCGGGTGTGGACGCAATATGTGACAAACCGTTTGAGCCCGCTACTGTGCGCGATTTACTCTTTAAAATCATGAGCTAACTCGCAGCTGTAAAAGCACTTTTTAACTAAAGTGCTTTTAAGTAACTCAATGAAAAATTGAGCAGCTTGGCGGCCGGCAAGGGCTTACTTAAATAAAATCCTTGAGCAATATCGCAGTTTAGCTCGTTGAGTAAATCTAGCTGCTCTTTAGTTTCTACCCCCTCAGCCACTACTTTTATTTCTAGGCTGTGCGACATAGCTATGGCCGCTTTCACTAAATTACAGTCTGCCTTGTTATCTGTTATGCCAGCAATAAAGCTACGGTCAATTTTTAGCACATCAAAGGGGTATTCTCGTAAGTAACTTAATGATGAATACCCTGTGCCAAAGTCGTCCATTGACAGTTTTATGCCCAGCTCATCAATTTGCAATAAGGCATCATGAATTGACGCTTGGCTATTCATCAGTACCCCTTCGGTAATTTCTAGCTCTAAACATTCATTATTAATACTATTTTTATGCAGAGTGTGTTTAATTATATTTACCAGTTCAGGATCTCTGAATTGGCGCGGTGATAAATTAATCGCCATGGTATAGTTTTGCTTGTTAATTGATTGCCATTCATTCAAAAAGCGTAAGGCTTGTTGAAGAACAAATACACCAATAGGCGTAATTAAGCCGGTTTGCTCTGCAATTGGGATAAACTCATCTGGGGTGATTTCCCCTAACACTATATTATGCCAACGAAGCAAGGCTTCAGCGCCAACGATGGTGTTTGTTTTTACATCTATTTGTGGTTGGTAATAAAGCTCAAATTCATTACGCTCCAGTGCACCATGCATTTGCTCTTCTATTTCAAAGCGGCGGCGCATGGCGACGTTCATTTGTGGGGTGAAAAAAGAGGACGTGTTTCGCCCCATGGTTTTTGCTTGGTACATAGCGGTGTCGGCATTTCGTAACAACACCGAGGCGCAGGTGCCATCCTTAGGGGAAATAGCAATCCCAATACTTAATGTCAGTATTAAGTCTCTACCTACAAGTTTAAAGGGTTTCCTAAATGCTTGAAGTAACCGCTCAGCAATCGCTAAAGCATCGTTTTCATCATTTAAATTGGATATTAAAACAATAAACTCATCGCCGCCCAATCGGCCTATTGTGTCACTTTTTTTAAGTGTTTGCTGTAATCTTGCTGCTGCCGCAATTAACAGTTTATCGCCCACTTCATGGCCTAAAGAGTCATTCACTTTTTTAAAGTCATCAAGATCTAAAAAGAACACCGCGGCTTTTTCGTGGCTCTTTTGTACTTCCAGTAATATTTGTGATAAGCGGTCTAGAGATAAAAAACGATTAGGTAAATCGGTTAAACTATCAAAGTGGGCCTGATGGCGAATTAGTTCAGCGGAGCGGTGTGGTTCGCTAATATCACGAATAATCACCATGATTTGGTTTTTTTTGGGCAGTAAGCGTAACCTCGCTTCGTAATAAATTACGCCTTCAGGCATGCTTAATTCGTATTCAAAACTGACCATACTGTCTTGTGCTATCGTTTTTTCTATATGAACCTGAAACTTTTGCGCTACTTTTTCAGGTAATACATCCACCATTTTTTTACCAATAAACTGGTTAGGTGAAATATATAAATCGTTTTCATTATTTGCATGGTAGTCAGTAATAGTGCCATTTTGCTCTAGTACAAAAAATAAATCAGGAATTGCCTCAAATAAAGTTTTGAGCATGGTGGCATTAAATACGGCTTCTGCTTGTGCTTTGTGAACCTCAGACAGATCAATATCAATACAGTACATTTGCTTGGTATTGTACTGATTGGTAAACATAACATGGCTTGAAAATACGGCTACATCATTGCCATTTTTATGGCTGAGTATGAGTTCTGATGCGGGAATTTCAATATCATACTTAATCCAATTACTATGCGCTTTAATAACGGGCTCTCGCATTGGCGCGGGTATAATTAAATCTTCGAGTTTTTTGCCAATGGCTTCTTGGTGTGTATACCCATAAAGTAATTCGCTGCCTTTATTCCAATAAATTACACGCCGTTGCTCATCATAACCTTGCACCGATATAGAATCGACTGCATCAAATAGTTGATGCAACGGATCATTAGTAACATATTGATGAGCTGGCATATTATTAGTTTTATTGGGAGCCATTAAATGGGTTCCAGTTATTGAATTACTTTTTTATATAATAGACATAAAGTTGTGATTTAGCATGGTAAGGGAGGTTTCAATGTGTGATTTTTTATTGATTGAATAGATAGTGATTTGAATAAAGCACAGGTAAGCACTTTTATAGTAAAGGCCAATAAACATTGGCCTTTATATTTTATTATTAGTTGGTGGGCATTAAATAGATTTCGCGTACGCTATTACGCTGATTAGCTTCAATGGCAAACAAAACTGCATCGGCCACGTCTTGAGGGTCGAGCTTATCGGGTTTTGCTTCATCAAAAAATGGTGTATTCACCATGCCTGGGGCTATGGTTGTACATCGGCCATGCCAAGGTTTCATTTCTTCTGCAAGGTTTTGACCAAAGCCATGAGCAAACCATTTAGTGGCACCATAAATAGAGCCATCAATGGGTCTTCGTCCTGCTGCAGAGCTGGTTAAAATAAAATGCCCTTGGTTTTCACGTAAATGAGGCAAAGTGAGTTTGGCGGTCCACAGTAGTGCTTTAATATTAAGGTCAACCATGGCTGACCACTCTTTAGGATCGCCATTCTCTGTACCAGGTGATGACACGCCCATGCCCGCGTTAGCGAATGCAACGTCTAATCGGCCAAATTTTTCAATGCCTTTACTTACTACACTCTCAAGCTCGCTAAACTGAGTGGCATCGGCTGAAACGCTAAATGCATTTTCATGGCCTAATTCGTTAACTAGTTTATTGAGTTTATCTTCACTGCGCGCAGTTAATATTACTTTGTGACCATTTTTAACTAATGTTTTAGCGGTCGCCTCGCCAATACCACTAGAGGCACCGGTAATTAAAATTACTTTATGTGTCATAGTTCCTCCAAACAAAAAGCCCGCAAGTGCGGGCTAAAATTTATAATAGTTGATTGCTTATTGGGCAATGTCAAATGTCACTTCAGTATCTTCACCGGTTACAACCGTTACTGGCTGAACCTGATAAAGAGTAAATGCTTCATCCTGAAGTTCAGCATCATCAATATGTGCGTTACAGGTATAACCTAGCTGATAATCGCCAGGCGTAATAAATGCTAATTCAAATTCATATTGGCTAGTTTCATTGTTTAGTACAACATTTGCAGTAGCCAATGGTGCGTCTACAGGGGTTTCACCCTCAGTGACTTCGTAATTATCAAGTGGTTGCCCTACATCACTGTTATACAAGTAAACAGCATGGCCAAATGAACCATCTTCAGCGGCAACCTCAATGTTATCGGTTTCACAATTTGCATAAAGTGATTCGCTTACTGTACCTTCAATATCTTGTGACTCAGCAAGGTTTTCAAGACGAACTCCACGTGGTTTTAATACTATTTCGTTACCGCTTTGTGGCGCAACTAACGATTTTTTAAGATCAAATTCAAGTACAAAAGTGTTGTCCGTTTGATTCAGAGTAAAACCATCAAGTTGAATTTCACCGATCCCGTCATTGCCTTTTCGTTTTACGATTAACGGTGCAATGCTGTCATCTTCATAAACAACATGCGAAGTTTCGGTTAGGTTGTTTATATCACCATTAATTACATCAGCACGTATCCACGCGTATTCACCTGCAGGTACGTCTTCGCCCTCTAGTAAGGAAAAAATATCATCGCCAGTGTAATCCAATAAGTTAACCATTTCAGCTTTGGTTGAATCGCTGGCTTCACGGGTTTCGAAGCTAAAATCTTCGAACGCAAGGTAATAGAGTCAAAAACCACATTAACCGCTTTTAGACCAGTGACTGGTGCATCTGAAACCCCTAAACTAAACGTTGATTTTTGCGGATCGGTAGGCGTGATAGGAGAGTCATCGTTTGATGAACCACAACCCGTTAATGCTAATAAGACGGCGCTACTAAGTAATGTTGATTTTAAGTTCATGTTAGGTTTCCAAATACTTTAAAGTATCACTAAGTATAGATAGAAAAACTTAACCTAAATTGAATTAAAGTTATTAATTACAGGAAGAAGATTTAAATACTGTGTATCTTCCCCCCTATAAAAATAAAGCTTAGGCTTCTAATTGGAAGGGATAAACTGACCCCAAGCTCAGTAATTGTGTTAACTCATCAAGGGCTTGGTAGCTTTCGGTAAGTAAAGCAGGGTCTGCAAAGTCGTTGGCACCGAGTTTATCGCGGTAATGGCGCGTAGCCCAATCACATAATTGGGTGTACTTTTGCTCATTTAAAACAACCTCAGGATTTACCGCTGCTAATTCTTGGCTATTAAGCGCCACGCGTAAACGCAAACAAGCAGGTCCGCCGCCATTTTGCATGCTTTGGCGTAAATCAAAAAACTGCACTTGATTTATGGGGTTATCGTCAATAATCATTTCTTCAATATACGCTTTTACAGCAGTATTACGCTGGCATTCTTGTGGGGCAACGAGCAACATTTTATCGTCACTAAGGCTAACCAGTTGGCTATTAAATAAATAGCTACTAACGGCATCTTGAATACTCACTTTGCTGGTTGGCACTTCAATAATATAAAGCTGTTTGTTACCTACATAGGCTTCGCGGATATCGTCTAATGCTTGCGTTTGATTTAAAAATGCCTGCTGATGGCATAATAAAACATTAGCGTTACCCACCGCAATTACATCATTATGGAACACCCCTTGGTCAATCACATCAGGGTTTTGTTGTAATAGTATTTGGCTGGTATCTTTTATATTGTGCAATCGACAAATGGCTTCAGACGCTTCCAAGGTTTGCCTTGCAGGGAACTTAACGGGTTTAACAAGCTGACTGTTAAAGGCACTTGCACCAAATACAAATAATTCTAGCCCGGTTTCACCATGGCTGTCGCACAGGCGAGTATGGTTTGCTGCGCCTTCATCACCAAAAAAACCTTGCTCAGGCAAATGTGAATGGTGTGCAAAGTATTGTTCGTTATTAAACATCGCTTTGAGCAAACGTGTAGTGGTGTTTGGCTCTAAAGAGCGATGAAATTTATTATTTAGATTAGCCGCAGTGAAGTGTACTTTGCCGTCGTTAGTATCAGGTGAAGGCGATACGGTGGCTGCATTAGCGGTCCACATGGCTGAGGCAGAGTAACAAGCGCGCAATAAAATAGGATCGGCTTTAAAGGCTTTATTAATGACTTGTGCATCGTTGCCAGTAAACCCTAAACGCCGCAATACATTTAAATCTGGGCGAGCATGAGGCGCAAATACCCCTTGGGTTAAGCCTTTATCGTGCATGGCTTTCATTTTAGCCAAGCCCTGCAATACTGCTTCTTGCGGATTTGAAAAGCTCGCCGCGTTATTTAACGAGGCAACATTGCCATACGACAAACCTGCGTAGTTGTGAGTAGGGCCGACTAAGCCGTCAAAATTAACTTCTAAAGCATGCATACACGTTCCACTAACCAATTAAATAGTCTTTTACAATACAACGCTATGACTTAGCTTGCAAAGTCTGTTCAAAAATAGTTTTTAACGCGAGTAGATACGCTCTTTTTCACTGGTGGTATGCGTATTTGTTGGCTCATTAACTTGCCACACTGTGATATCTAAGCGCCATAAAAAATAAAGAGTGTTGTATAAATTAGACATAATTTTTTTCCTTGGTGTAACTAATGACAATTAAATATAAGGAAGAAGTATGCCAATTGTTTATTGAATATTTTATGAATATAAATCAGATATTTACTATTATTTCTTTAATACCTAGTTTGGTTGAGGCACCAAATTGGGGGAGTAATTATAAAATATGCACTTTTTTGGTGTGATGTTATAAAGCCCTGCATTACATGACAGGGCTAAGGTAATTACGTTGGTTATTAACGACCTACTTTACCTTTTACAAGGGGCGTAAACGACATCACTTTAAACTTATTAGGGTTTTGAGTTTTATCATTGCTTAACACCGGCGAGTTGTGCAAATCGTTTACTGTAAAATATATTTTATGATCTGCACCATAACTAAAGCCATCTGGCCAGCTTAGGCGATCATCTTTAAATAACACTTCATAGTCGCCGCTTGGCTTTACGACACCAATAGCACCATTGGTTATATCGGTCACATAGACGTTACCGCCCCCATCCACCGTAATGCCGTCGGAAATGGGTTTAGTGCCGTAGCGCATTACTTTAGCTTCTAGCGCTTTTGCTGAAAGCTGCTCGTTGTTAATTGCGCTGGTGGCAATACGATAAACCGAAGTCCCCGACATTGACCCAAAGTAAAGCCAGTCTTCGTTAGGATCAAGCGTAATTGGGTTAACACCTAAACGCGCAGGTTGTCCGCCCAGACGTATTGTTCGGTCATTAATAACCATATCAATATTTTCGGCGGTGGTATATTGGCTATCTTGTAATACTCTTCGCGCTTCACCGGTTTTTAGGTTTACTATAATAATTGCAGCCTGAGTGCCTTGTGCTGTATCGGCAATGTAAATAACGCCGTGTTTATTATCGATAACTAAATCGTTTAAAAACGAGGTATCGGTAATTGTTGGTTTGGCTAGGTAAATAATTTTATGCAGTTGCTCTTGGTTGGTATCCCAACCAACTAATCGCCCCGCATGATCAGGCCCCGAGGTATCAAGCATCCACAGTATGCCGTCACTTGATACATTAACACCGAGTACCCCGTAAAAGCCTTTACCCTTGTTGTATGCGTAAGCCCATTGCTCATTAGGGTAAGGTTTAGTGGTGCCATCACTTAATAGCTCCATGATTTTTTGATTTTGCCCATAAAAACCATGTATGGATAAAAACTTACGGCCAGATGGCGTAATGGCTATGTTGCCAGGCGGGTGTTGTGCATCAAATGTCGCAACAGTGGTTAATTCACTATTATTGGCAAGTGCTCCATTACTTACTAGTAATGTGATGCTGTAAGTAATAGCAATAATTCGTTTTTTTAAATGAGTCATTAATTAACGCCTTGTTTGTTAAGTTATAGCTGGGTAAAGCTGGGTTTTTAGTCAGTCAGATCATTGACCACTAAGTCGAGTAACTGCATTAATTGTTGTGCTTGGGTTGTGTCGATACTGTCAAATTTGCAAAAAATCCTTTTTGGGATGTCGGCAGCTTTAAGTTTTAAAGACTGGCCCGTGTGAGTCAGTTGCACCAAACGCTTACGCTTATCGTGTTCGTCTTTTATAACGTTAAGTAATGACTTGTCGGTTATTTTTTTTAATATTTGAGTAAGCGCGCCACCATCAATTGCGGTTTTATCTATTAGCTCAGCGATGGTTACTTCATCTTGTTCCCACAGCGCCATCATAACAACATACTGAGGATAGGTAAGGTTAAGCTCAGCTAGAGGTTCTCGATAGGCACGGGCTATGCTGTTGGACGCCATATATAAACGATGGCATAACTGATTTTTTAATTTTAACTGTTCAAACGACATCGCTTTATCCTTCATTTCAATACAGAGTATTTTAGTTTGCATGCAAAGTATTTGCAATCGGAATTTAGTTGATCTATTATTTTGCATGCAAAGTAATTAACTTAAAAATTTTAATCTTAGGAGTTCACTATGAATGTATTACAAAATGTAGCTTATACAGCAAAAGCAACGGCAACAGGCGGACGTGAAGGCGTTGCTAAATCGGATGATGGTCGTTTAAATGTTAACTTATCAACACCTAAAGGGTTAGGTGGTGACGATGGACAAGGCACTAATCCAGAGCAATTATTTGCAGCAGGTTATGCTGCCTGTTTTATTGGTGCACTTAAGTTTGTAGCGGGTAGCGAAAAAATTGCGTTACCAAGTGATACTTACATTAACTCTGAAGTGTCTATTGGTGCGATTGATGCCGGTTTTGGTATTGCTGTAAAATTGGCTGTATCACTAGGTGATATGGACAAAGCAGCGGCACAAGCCTTGGTAGAGAAAGCACATCAAGTATGTCCATATTCAAATGCAACTCGCGGCAATATTGAAGTAGAGCTGTCGGTTATTTAATTAACCCCTTTATATTGTTTATAAAAACACGCCATGAGTGATCATTGCGTGTTTTTTATTGGGCACACCTCTAAAAGCCAAACTTGAGTTGACGCGGAAAATAGATAACTTTACCTGAATATATGAAATTTCATATATTCACTATTCCATATGTCTTTATTTTCATATATTGTTGTTGTATGCAAAACAAGACTACACTGTATGAATCAACTAAATCCTCTGCATTTTTTTAAATGTATCGCTGACGACACCCGCTTAAAGACAATACTGCTTATTGCGCATGAAGATGAGTTATGTGTATGTGAATTAGTGGCGGCACTTGATGTAAGCCAGCCTAAAATTTCACGGCATTTAGCTGTATTACGTCAATGCGGTTTGCTTGCTGATCGTAAGCAAAATCAATGGGTGTTCTATAGCTTAAATAAATCACTACCTGATTGGGCGAAAGATGTAATTACAAAAACATTACATGCCACCCCTACATTTTATGAGCATCAATTGCAGCGTTTAAATGTGATGGGCAAGCGTCCTGAGCGAATTTTAAAATGCTGTGACTAACTAAAGGAATTTTATAATGACGATTAAAGTAGGCATAAATGGTTTTGGACGAATCGGACGTTTAACCTTACGAGCGGCAATTGATTGGCCTGAGGTTGAATTTGTACATGTTAATGATGTGGCTGCTGATGCGAAAACACATGCCCATTTATTAGAATTTGACTCGGTTCACGGGCGCCTAAAATATGAGGTGCAAGCCGATGATAATAGTTTTTCTGTAGCAAAGCATACGGTTAAAGTAACAAATAATAAATCGATTGCAGAGACTGACTGGTCACAATGTGATGTGGTGATTGAAGCCAGCGGTAAAATGAAAACAACAGAATTACTTAACGCTTATTTAGCGCAAGGTGTAAAGCGTGTGGTTGTTACTGCCCCAGTTAAAGAAGAAAGTGTTTTAAATGTGGTAATAGGGGTGAACGATCATCTTTATAATCCGCAGTTACATAAAATTGTTACCGCGGCTTCATGCACAACAAATTGTTTAGCGCCTGTAGTAAAAGTATTGCAAGAAAAAGTAGGGATTAAGCATGGATCCATAACAACGATTCATGACATTACCAACACCCAAACCATTATAGATGCACCTCATAAAGATTTACGTCGCGCGCGTTCATGCGGAACAAGTTTAATTCCTACCACTACAGGCAGTGCAACGGCTATTACGCAGATATTCCCTGAGCTAAAAGGAAAATTAAACGGCCATGCAGTTCGAGTCCCCCTAACCAATGCATCAATTACTGATTGCGTGTTTGAACTAGAGCGTGGTGTAACCGAACAAGAAGTGAATGGATGGTTTAAACAAGCTGCTAACAACGAGCTAAAAGGCATTTTAGGCTATGAAGAAAAGCCATTGGTATCTATTGATTACAAAACAGACCCTCGTAGCACAATTATAGATGCGCTTTCGACAATGGTTATAAACCATACTCAACTTAAACTCTATGCTTGGTATGACAATGAATGGGGTTATGCCAACCGGACTGCTGAGCTGATGCTCAAAGTAGGACAAAGTGATTTAGTAAACTAGTTCAGGGTATTGAAGATGTTTTCGCAAATCGCCAATTTACCATCGGCTTTAAAACAGTATGGCATTATTACGGGTAATTACTGGGCTTTTACACTAACAGATGGCGCACTTCGCATGCTGGTGGTGCTGTATTTTCATCAGTTAGGGTATGGCGCGCTCGCGATTGCCATGCTGTTTGTGTTTTATGAGTTATTTGGGGTTATTACTAACTTAATTGGCGGTTGGTTAGGTGCGCATTTAGGTTTAAATAAAACCATGAACATAGGATTAGGGTTGCAAGTTGTGGCTTTAGCTATGTTGTGTGCACCAAGCGATTGGTTATCGGTAAGTTATGTAATGTTAGCGCAAGCCTTAAGTGGGGTTGCCAAAGATCTCAATAAAATGAGCGCTAAAAGTGCGATTAAATATTTAGTTCCCGAAGGTGATAATCAGCAAAGCCAATTATACAAATGGATTGCTATATTAACGGGCTCTAAAAATGCATTAAAAGGAGTTGGCTTCTTTTTAGGGGGGCTATTACTTACTTTACTAGGATTTGTTGGAGCGTTAGTTGCTTTAATTATGCTTTTAACTATCGCTTGGATCATTAGCTTAGTGTATTTAGAGGGTGATATAGGCAAAGCTAAAAATAAACCAAAATTTAAAGCGTTATTTTCTAAGTCTAGGGCAATTAATTTACTTAGTGCCGCTCGGTTTTGTTTATTTGCTGCTCGTGATGTATGGTTTGTTGTTGCACTGCCTGTTTATTTAGCCTCGCAATTTAATTGGCCACACTGGTGGGTTAGTGGTTTTATGGCACTATGGGTGATTGCTTATGGGGTAGTGCAATCTCAAGCACCAAAAATTACAGGCAAGTCACTTGTCAGTAATGATGCGATAAAGAAAGCGTTTTACTGGGGGGGAGTATTGGCGTGTGTCACCTTGTTATTAGCTTGTTTGATGCAGTTGAATATAGCTGTAAACACTACGCTAATTGTTGGGTTATTTATTTTTGGTGCTGCATTTGCTATTAACTCATCATTACACAGTTATTTGATTGTCAGCCTTGCTAAAAGTGATGGTGTTTCTTTGGATGTAGGTTTTTATTACATGGCTAACGCTGCAGGAAGACTGGTCGGGACAGTACTTTCTGGTTTTATGTATAAAGTATATGGGCTGCAGGCCTGTTTGTGGGTAAGCGCTAGCTTACTTTTGCTCGTTTGTTTAATCACTCAACGGTTAACTAAACAAAGTTAGCCGAACACTAAATACTAAAATAAGTCACTAAACGGTATTTCTGAAATATTTTATAGTATGTTCTTTTAATTGGTCTAAACTAAAAAAAACATATGTAAGGTAATTTTAATGCGGGAAATAGCGTTAGCAAAAAAGTTATTGTGGATAAGTGTTGGAAGTATACTTTTAACGGTTGTACTATTTTCAGGAATATTGTGGTCTAAATTATCATCAAGTAATGCACAAACCTCTTCAGAGGCAGAAACATTAATTGTCAGTGAAGTAGATGGTCGCTTAACCGCAAATTCAGCCGCATACGGTGAGAAAATTGCGGCATTTATCAATGAAGCTTATCGGATCCCATACTCTCTTGGCAGTATTTTAGAAGACGCCGATAAAACATCCATAAACAGAGAATCTGTCGTTCTACTAAATCGCTCAATACTAGAAAGCAATGATGTTATTTCTAGTATTTACTCACAGTTTGAAAAAAATGGCTTTGATGGCAAAGATAGTGATTTTACCCAAGGGTACGATCACTCAGTTGCTGGAGCTGGCACACTAGGGTTTATCTAACGAGAAATTCGAACGGCGTTGTTGAACAACAAGTAGTAGAAGATGCCTCAGAAAAATATGTTGATAAAGTTAATGAATTCGGTTTACGTGAAGCCGAATGGTACTTATGTGCAAAAGACAAATTAAAACCCTGTATCATGGAACCCTACCTCTATGAAATAACACCGGGTTATTCTGAAATGATGACCTCTTTAGTGGTGCCTATTATTAAATCAGGCCAGTTTGTAGGGGTAACAGGCGCGGATATTACACTACCTGTATTTCAAAAATTGACAGAAGAGCTTTCAAAAGCGCTTTACGATGGTAAAGCAAAAGTAACGTTACTTAGTCATTTAGGTTTAATTGTCGGTACGAGCCACTACAAAGAAAAACTAGGTCGCCCTTTAAAAGAAGCGGTTAGCGCTAAAAGTTATGAGAGTTATAAAGCTCTAAAAGGCACCAAAGGAACAAACAAACAAGGCGCTGAAATAATGGTGTCTTACCCGATTGAAATTAAGCTTGCTGGTGTGAAATGGATGCTGCTAATTGAAGTACCCGCTGAACTTGCCTTTGAAGGACCTATTCAATTAACTGCTGGGATGTCTGAGGCTGCAAAAGAGCTGGGTGTGATTATTTTGATCACGGGAACTGTGATTGCGGTATTGGCATTTATAGTAATGAAACTTGTTGTAGGCAGTGTTGTGGCGCCACTTAAACAAATACAAGAACGTGTAGATAACCTAGCCAGCTCTGAAGGTGATTTAACACAAACACTACATGTTGATACGCATGCTGAGCTTATAGCTTTGGCCGGAGGATTTAATAAGTTTTTATCAAAACTGCGTGAACTTATTAGTGAGCTAAAAGCGGTCTCGGATCAAACCAAGCATCAAGGCGAAGTTACCTCAAATATTGCCGTAGAAACCAAGCATAATGTTCAGGCACAGTTTAAAGAAATTGAAAGTGTTGTGACGGCAATGAACGAAATGAGCGCGACAGCACTTGAAGTGGCAAAAGCTTCTGAGCAATCTGCGCAACAAGCTGATGAAATCAATACCTTAGTGGTTAGCAGCGAGTCGAGTTTATCTTCTGCGATGACCCAAGTTAAAACAATGTCTGAGGAAATCAAAGAAGCCAACCAAGCAGTCGAAAAAGTGGCCTCACGTAGTAATGATATTACGCAAATTTTAGATGTGATTCGAACTATTTCTGAGCAAACAAATTTACTGGCATTGAATGCCGCCATTGAGGCTGCACGTGCAGGTGAACATGGCCGAGGTTTTGCTGTTGTTGCGGATGAAGTTAGGGCTTTAGCGTCTAAAACTCGCTCATCCACCGATGATATTAGCAGCCTAATTGATAGCTTGTTATCAGAAGTAGGAAATGCCTCAACTGTCATCGAAAAAGGCGTTGTACGTGCTGAAAATGCAGTTGATGAAACTTCTACTGCCTTTGATGCACTGCACAGTGTTGTTGTAAAAGTGGATGAAATAACTAACCAAATCACCCATATTGCAACCGCAGCTGAAGAGCAAAGTTTGGTCACTGAAGAAATAAATCGTAATTTAACTATTATTTCTGATGCGGCATCTCAGCTCTCTGATTTATCTGCTCAGGCAGGCGATAGCAGCCAAGAACTCAATAAGTTGGTTGCACAGCAAGACGCTGAGCTGAATAAGTTGAAAACGTAAATTTTTTATTTAGAGTTAAACAAGCGGCTAATTTAATACAAATTAGCCTCTTTTTTATACGCTGAATAATCAAACGGAATATAAAAAGAGTTTATTTAAGCGCAAAGACAAGCAGCCAATAGGATTACAGTTTTTTGATTAGTACAAACATTTGGTTGATCATCGGCATCGCCAAATGCTCGACTGCAGGGCGATTAAAGTAACCTCGTAATCCTGTAAATTGCACTTGGAAAAATTGTGCGTATGCAGTTGCAGTTAAATCACCGCTTAGCTCACCATTTTCAATAGCGCGGGTAAACAATGTGGTTAAATAAGATTCAAATTTAGTCAGTAATCCTGCGCTTAACTCACTTAAAGCCGTGTCTTTTTCAGCAAATTCGGTATTTGCTTTTACTAACATACAAATAGCACTTGGACTGCAGTCCTTGGTTTTAATAATTACATTTTCAACAAATGCCCGCAAACCACCTAAAATCGAATCAGAGTTTGCTATTAAGCCCTCAATTTGGCTTTTCATGTGTACGGTGTAGTCTTTTAAAGATTCGCTGTATAACCCCTCTTTAGAGCCAAATGCAGAGTAAATACTTCCTGGTCGCATATTTATAGCTTCCTGTAAATCGCGGGTAGAAGTAGCATGAAAGCCTTTCTCCCAGAACAGCTGACTTGCCACGCGAACAACATGTTCACGTTCAAATTTAATTTTATTGACCATAATAGTTTCTATTAATTTGAGCGACTGTTCAATTTTAACTTGAGCGACCGCTCAAAATCAAATGATATGTTTCTCAACACGACTTAATACTATTTATGCAATAGGAGCAAACTATGGCTGAATTTACCTTATACACGCAAGAAAATGCATCAGCAGAGGCAAAACCTTTATTAGCAGACTCTGTCGCCGCTTTTGGAATGTTGCCTAATCTTCATGCTGTGATGGCTGAGGCACCAACATTGCTAAAGGGTTATCAAGTACTGCATGAGTTATTTCAAAAAACATCGTTTAATGCACAAGAGTTAACGGTTGTTTGGCAATCAATTAATGTTGAGCACGAGTGCCATTATTGTGTGCCAGCACACAGTGGTATAGCCGCTGCCATGAAGGTTGATGAGAATATTGTGGATGCATTAGTCAATAAAACCCCGCTTGCTGATCCTAAACTTGAGACACTTCGTGAGACAACGCTTGAAATGACACGAGAACGTGGTGTGTTAAGTCAGTCACAGCAGGAAAAGTTTTTTGCAGCAGGGTATACAAAACAACAGCTTCTTGAAATTGTGTTGGGTCTTGCGCAAAAGGTGATGAGTAATTACACCAACCACCTTGCAGATACGCCTGTTGATAATGCGTTTAAAAAATTTATAAAGTAATTTAAGATCAGTGTTCTAGTTCAAAATCGTAATTATTAATGGCTAGAACACTGTTTTTTAAAGAACTAATACGTTTTTAGGTATTACAAGGCAATAAATAAAACTTATTTAAACTTTACTTCTTTATTGCTGCGATGGTAGGTGCGAATTTGCGGCTTAGTCCATTCACCTTTTTTTAAATAACTGGTGGAAACAACAAATTGCTCATCCTTGAATTCACTAGTTGATTTAACTTTAGTGATTCCCTCTTGGCTGCCAGTGACGTCTTCATAAGCAACAAATTGTGTTGGGCTCAACACTTTCATGACTCCTTTGGTATAAAAGCCAGCCGTAGTAAAATAATAAAATACTAATGACTGTTTTTTGCGATCATAGAAAATCATTGATTCGCCCCCATACTCACCTTCATTTATAGAATGCGTAGTGCGAATGGCTTTACCATTTAAGGTGCGCTCCCATTTGGTCACATCTTGGGTTGGAAGCGCGTTTTTATCCATATGAAAATCAGCTTGCCAAGTACCTAAGTAAGGAGTGAATACCGCAAGCTCAGGCTCTAGTAAATCCGTTTTATTATTTGCTTGAATACTGAATATACATAGTGAAAACAGCAGCATCGAAGCCTTTAAATATGTCATAATTTAACCTTGGTGTTTCTTTTAATTATCTTCATTATAGGCGATTATTTTTTGATAAAAAGTAGCTTAATTATATTTTCCAGCTTGTTTATAGCCTTATTTTGGTTAGCTTACTTAAATAATGAAGTTGAAATGTACTTACCCATATATGTTTCATCGATCAGCTGTATTACATTTGTATATTACGCATGGGATAAGCGAAAAGCGGTACAATCAAACCATAAAAAAGTCAGTCGTATACCTGAACGACACTTACATCTATTGGCTTTATTTGGAGGATGGCCCGGTGCACTTATTGCGCAGCAAAGTTTACGACATAAGTCACAAAAGCGAGTCTTTATTGCAGTGCTATGGGTATGTATTGTGGTTAATATTAGTGTAATTAGTTACGCGTGGTTTGCCTATTACCGTATTTAAAATGCCTTTATTGAGCGTAATAAAGGCATTTTAAATTGATCATTTGCTTATCGCGCAGACTGGCTTAACTGTTTTTCATCTAGCTTAATAGTTAAGATGGTTTTTTTGTCAACCGTTACCCATTTCCTATAAGTCACATAACCTGCTTTACTTACTTCGATATCATATTTACCTGCATCTAGTTCTATAGCGTCTTGATATACAGGCACTATATTCATAATACGTACTCTAGAGTCAGCAGGGTTAGTAATAACAGTCAGTGATATTGGCGCATTCTCTTCGCTAACTTGAGGCGTTGGCTCAATAACTACTTCCTCTGTTTTGTTTACACTAGAAGTTGTCGAACAACCCGTAAGTATAACGGCTGCAGCTAATAAGCTTAAATTTTTCATAGGTACTCCATTAATTATAAAAAGTCTAAATATTTTAAAATCTTGGCGGAGTGTATGATGATGAAAATGCACTCGTCGTCCTTGACTTTATTGTGTATATTTTGGGTTAGTCTAATAGCTAACTAATCTATATTCAATTATATCTGTGTTATTTTTGAGCAATAAATAAGAGTTGTTTAAAGCATATTATCTAAAGATTGCGTGATAGCCTCACTTTTTTCAACCAAACGTTCAGCTGCTTTATACATTCTTTTTTTCATTAAATCGTTCGCTGTACTAATGTAACGTCTCGATAATTCTTTTCTCAGTGATACTAAAAGAGAAAAATCGTTGGGTAGTGCTGTCGATTCGGATTTAATAAACTCTTCAAATTCCATTAAAGCTTTATGATCTTCAATAGTTTCTAATTGTGCAGAAAAGCGTTGAAACTTTGGACCATAAAAAACGACCGCATCGGCACGAGGAAACTCAGCTTGTTCGCCTAAATTAATCTTTTGTTGGTATGCGGTTAGTGCATTAATTGCAGACTCACGCTTCATTAAATTAGCAAGAAGCTCTTCTGCTTTTTTGTTATTTGAAAATACAATTTTACCCACATTTAAAAGTACTTTTTGTGTGATGACATCATCGCTTTCTATGGCTGTGTTTAACGCAACAGTAAAGTTATCAAGATGCAGATCCGTTGGTTGATAACGGTAAGTTTTATCTACTTCTTTTAGATCTTTAACGAGATGAGCAATACTATTGGGCTGGTCTTCGTTGTAGCGTGATTGTTCGAGTAATAAATCTATTCTCGCGGTAATATCAAAAATAATTGATTGGCGCTCCCTCAATACACTTTCTAATTGCATCGAAAGCTTTTCTGAATCGGGATAGTAGTTCAGTGCATTAGAATAGACTGCTATTATTTTATCAAAATCTTTAAATTTACGGCCCGCAATATTATTAAACTGGCTTGCTTCATCATTAAAGCTATCTAATATACTTTGCTGATTTGATCTGAGTAATCCTTGTTTAAGCACCTCATACTGTGGCGGAATTTGTTCTAGTTTGTTTAAAATAGTAGGGCCTTGCCAAGACATCCATGCTTCCACTTGTTGGTTAATTGCCTTGGCGTTATCAAGTTGTGCCTGTAATTGCTTGGTATTATCTGAGCTTGAAAAATAATTTTGAGTTATTAAGGCAATAATTGCCACACTAGCCACACTGGCAAAAATAGCGGGTTTTAAGTTCACTTTTAGCGTTTTTGAAATTTGTTCTAGTGAATCGAGTCTTTGGCTGGCGCTTAAAGATAATGCTTTATGTAAATTTTTCCATAAAAGGAGAGGGCAATTACTTGGTTTTTTTACAGTAGTATTTTTAGGAACTTTATCTGCAGCAATGCGGTTAAATGGGTGCTTACTGCTTAGAAGCTCATAAGCAATACAGGCAAATGAAAATACATCATCTTTAATGGATGCTTCGCCGCCTTTTAGCTGCTCAGGGCTAGCATACGTTGGAGTATAACCACCAATGGTTGCAAACTCACTTTCGTTTTTAACAGCATATTGGTCGTCCAAACTTTTGTGTTTAGCAATACCAAAATCAAGCACTTTGAGGTTACCATTAGAGTCAAAAATAATATTCGAAGGCTTAAGATCATTATGTATTACGCCACGTGAGTGGGCATATATAAGGGCGTCAGTTAATTGTTCTAAAATAATTTTCGCTTTTTTAAACGCTAAACCTGAGGGTTTATTTCGCTTAATAATTTGTTCTAGAGTTTCTCCCTCAATGAGCTCCATAGTGACATAATACAAATCGCCATCAGAGTCTGCTGAGTACACTTTTACAATACTAGGGTGAGCAAGTTGTTGTGTTTTTGCTGTTTCATCTTTCAATAATGAAATAGCTTCTTCAGAGTTGGAAAACTCTTCTTGGAGCACTTTTATAGCGACCGATGCTTCAGAGCGACCGCTGTTTTCTAAAAAGGTATCTCGCGCACGATATATGTAACACATTCCACCTTGCCCGATGAGCTCTTCAATTAGGTAGCGATCAGATATCTTTTTGCCGAGGAGGTTTTGTTTATGGATGCTTGATGTTTTTTTTGTGCTGGAGTCTAGAGAAGCAATCTGAGTTTTATCGTTGTTATCATTAATATTGCTCATTAAAAAATCCTTTTATTGTGTTTAGTTAAATAATTACAAAGGTAAATAATCTCTACTTACCTATCAATTTTCCCTCTGATTTAAGCATGTATTTTACAAAAATATACAATTATAGCAATGCCTGAATAGCATATTGTTGCCGGTGAACTCGCTTTATAGTGAATTGAAAAAGTCGGTTTAAAGCCAGAAGATGTCTCTAAAGTGTTTATTTTTGGCCTAGTTAAAAAGCATTAAAAAGAAAAGTAACAAACGCCGTCGATGAGTATATAGGCCGTATTGTTTTAGAGACAAAATCTACAATGCGACATTTCTCTGTGTTAATTTCAATGTTGACAATAGTTTCGCTTCTACTTTATCCTGTTCACAATAATGCTATAGGGACTGACTTATCAAATGGAACTGATACTAAACATCACTAGTTATCACAGACTTTCGCCTGAAATCGAAGCTACCAAAACGGTAAAAGATTCACTCACTTTTGGCCGTTCTGAGGGATGTGATTGGCATCTTCCCGATCCTGAAAAAATTATCTCAAGTAAGCACGGTAGAATTGAAAAAGAAGGCGATTCTTTTTATATATACGATAATTCAACCAATGGCTTGTTTATTAATTTTGCAGTGGCGCCTTTAGGCCAAGGTAATAAACAACGTTTGTCAGATAGTGATGTTTTAACTATTGGTGATTTTCAGGTTGATGTTAGTTTAGCTGACGAGCCACACGCAGATATTAGTAATCCTATTACTTCAAACAGTTCTCAACAAGTAAGTACATTTGCTTCACATAGTAGTCAAACTGCAGAGTCTGCGCCGTTATTCAATGATTCAATTATGAATGAGTCTATGCCTGCGGTATCTGTAATTTCACAACAAGCAACAGCGGATAATCATATTCCAGAAGATTGGGATGAACTAACTCGCCTTATGAATACCGATGAGTTTGATCTTGGTAATGACGAAGTGAATTCTTCAGCGCCAGTTGACACTCCAGCTCCAATAAAAGAAAGTGCGCCGACTAAACGTTATAATGCTGAGCAGCAAGCTGTAAAACAAACAGCGCCTGTAAAAAGCTTTGCTCAAAATGATAAAGTGTTTTGTGATGCCTTTTTAAACGGATTGGGGATTAAGGATGAGCTTAAAAGTGCTCTAGATAATGAAAAACTGTGGTTTGAGATGGGGCAGGGCTTAAGTTTATTACTGACAGAGCTTATGGAATCTTTACGCCAACGTGCGATTGTAAAGAACAAATTAAGACTGAACCATACAATGTTTCAGACCGAACAGAACAACCCATTGAAGTTTTCTGCCAATATTGATGATGTTATTCAGAACTTGTTCATAAAAAATAGTGCAAGCTTTCTGTCTTCGAATGAATCTATTAAAGAAAGCTTTGTAGATACACGCAAGCACGAGCAAGCACTGCTCGCTGGTGCAGATGGCGTGCTCAAAGGGATGTTATCGCAAGTTTCTCCCATGCAAATTAATCAACAGGCAAACGATAATTCTAACGTGTTAAAAATTATTCCAGGCCAAATAGAGTCTAAATGCTGGAAGTTATATCAAAGTTTATATGATGATATTTCTCAGGAAGTTAACGCGAAAGGCGCTATGGCTATGTCTGATGATTTTTTAAAAGCATATAACGATCGAATCAAAGAAACGCTCTAGAAAGGAAAGTAAATAATGCATAAAGTTAAGCTCTATTTAATGAGTTTTAGTTTACTATTTTTGGTACTGGGATGTACTACGATGAATAAAATCGTACCTCCTTCTACAGATCTGATCATCAATGTATCTAAAAATGTTAATCCTGATACATCTGAACGTCCTTCTCCGGTGGTGATGAAAATTTTTGAGTTGAGCTCAAGAACAATTTTTGACACGCAGGATTTTTTTAGCTTATACGATACGCCAGAAAAGATATTAGGCCCTGATTTATTAAAAAAGGATGAGTTAGAGCTTCAACCTGATTCAGTACAGCAATATAAAATGAGCCTTAATCGTAATACTCGTTATGTTGGGGTTGTTGTTGCTTACAGAAATATAGACCAAGCAAGGTGGAGAGCGGTTATTGAAGTTGACCCCACCGGTTATGACGACATCAATGTAAATGTAGAAGCGATTGCTACATACATGAGAGAGCAATAAAAAAGGATTTTTAAAATGGGTGATAACACTCGTGTTGCTTGGACTGAGGGGATGTTTTTAAGACCTCAGCACTTTCAGCAATCAGATAAATATATTTCAAATGTGATTAAGCAAGTATGCAGTGGAAACCTTGCTGATCCATGGGGAATAATTGATATTAGTATTGATAATGAATTACTTAACAGTGGTCAATTCGCTGTTGATTCATTAACTGCAATCACCCCGGATCTATTGCCAATTGATATGCCTCAGTCAACCTCTTTACCTGAGCCTTTAGTGGTTAATAAAGATGTGTTTGATGAAATTGTTTATTTGGCTATTCCTGCGCTAAAAAATAGTGGCGTTAATATATCGTCAACTGACGATAATATGGTTACTCGCTATAAGCTTAACGATTTGGCAGTGAGTGATGACTTATTGGGAGCGCAGTCTCAAGAAATAATTCAAGTTGCAAAAGTATACAGTAAGTTGATGCTGTCTTCTGATGATCATTCAGGGTATATCGTGTTGCCTTTAGCACGAATAGTGGATGTGAGCAGCGAAGGGCAAATAAAGTTAGATGCAAAGTACATTCCTCCCTCTTTAAAAGTAGGGCAGTGTAAACCTTTATCGGGGCTAGTGAGAGAAATTGGCTCAATGATAAAGCAACGTGCTGAAAGCATTGCTGCTAGGTTGTGCCAAGGTTATGCGGGTAGTACGTCTGTTGCAGATTTTATAATGCTGCAAACACTAAATAAATATGACGCGATATTTAATAATTTGCTCAGCGTTAATAGTTTACATCCGAACGTGTTTTATAGCCGCTTAATTGAACTGGCAGGTGAGTTATCAACCTTTAGCACGGCTAATAAAAGAGTGCCTAAATTACCTAATTATGATCACACAAATTTAGGGCAAGTGTTTAGTGAAGTGGTTAACTTTTTATACCAATCATTAAGTCATGTAATTGAGCAAACCGCGACTGAAATTAAGCTTGAACAAAGTAAGTTTGGTATTTCGTTTGGTGCCTTAAAAGATAAATCTATTTTAAATTCAGCGCAGTTTGTTTTAGCAATTAAAGCAAGCGTTCCGCATGAAGAGTTGAGAAAAATTCTACCTTCGCAAATTAAAATTGGCAGCGTTGAAACCATTCGTGATCTTGTTAACAACCAGATCCCAGGTATTACAATTAGTAACTTGCCAACAGCGCCAAGACAGATCCCTTACCATGCTGGTTTTCATTATTTTGAATTAAATCGCCATGGTGAACATTGGGAAAAACTGCGCTCCAGCGGAGGAATTGCTATCCACCTCTCAGGAAGTTACCCAGAACTCCAATTAAGCCTTTGGGCTATTAGAACTTAACTTTTTAAAAGGAAGAGTTTCAATGGACGAAACCATTATAAAACCACGCCCTGGCCGACTAGGGCGAAATACCCCAAGCAGTGGTGCAACGCAAAATGATGCTGATAAAACCGTTATGTCGGTTGAGCCACCCTCTGCAAAGCCGATGAGCAATAATAAGGTATCAATTTTTAAAAATCCCTTGTTAGAAGCGGCAACAGATTGCTTTTCTCTTGTGATATCCATAAATCAATCGCTTGAAATGAGCAATCTAGCAGCGCTCAAACACCGCTGTGTTGAGGCTATAAAGCGTTTTGAAGTGGAAGTCCGTAACCAGCACCTATCAAAAGAAGTGATTAATAATTCACGCTATTGCCTATGCGCTATTCTTGATGAGTCTGTATTGAATTCAAAGTGGAGCTCAATGGAGTGGGCTGATGAAAGTCTGCTGTCGACTTTTCACAAAGAAACCTTTGGTGGTGAATATTTTTATACTCTACTTGATGCCGGGTTAGGGCAACCTGAAAAAAACAAACAGTTTTTGGAGTTGCAATACCATTGTTTAAACTTAGGCTTTAAAGGGAAATATCGATTAGATGCCGGCGGCGATACAAAAGTCGAAGAGTATCGTTCACAGCTTTATCATTTACTTAATCAGCTTGATGGCCCAATTAATAATAAACTATCTCCAAATTGGCAACAAAGAGTTGCTGCAGGTGTTGAACTAAGAAATCAAGTGCCACTGTGGGTCATATTTTCTGTGCTGGGGCTGATATTATTGATGATTTATCTATCAATAAATATGAAGCTAAATAACGATGTTTTTGCGATTAATGAAAAACTAGCGGGCATTCATCCGTTAGCTGTTAATCAAACGGTTGATAAAAAAGATCAGCAGCTGCGTGTACTTGAACAGTTACTGCAAACAGAAATTAAAATGGGGATTGTTGCTGTTGCAAAAAATTCCGATGGGATCCGCATAACGATAAACAGTGAAAATTTGTTTAAACAAGGGGATTCACAACTACTTCCATCATTTCAGCCTATTTTAGAAAAGTTAGCGTTAAGCTTAGAGGGAACTAAAGGGCGAGTGCTTATAACGGGCCACACAGATGACTTACCAATTAGTACAGATAAGTATCCTTCTAATTGGCATCTTTCTTTAGCCAGAGCAACACAGGTTGCTAATTTAATGGCTAAAAGTACCAACTTAAGCGGTCGTTTATGGCCAGAAGGAAAGGGCGCTGCAGAGCCTATCGCCAGCAATTCAGATTCAGCTTCTCGGTCATTAAACCGACGAATTGAAATCGATCTATTATTTTAATGAGGCTGCAATGAGTTTCTCACAAAAATTTAAAAAAATAACCTACGCACTAACATCACGAACCGCTATATTAATTATCGGCTTTTTAGCCTTATCATTATTAATTTGGTTTGGTGGCCCTTTAATCGCAGTGGCCGATTATGTTCCGCTTGCAGGTGTAGCATCACGATTATTAACTATTTTATTGGTATTATTAGTTTTTTCAGTGACCAAAATTTATCGTCTTATGCAGCAAAATAAGCGTGATGAAAAAATGGCGGATGAGTTAATTGATAACAATGATGCCAATAGTAGTGAAGTAAACGAAGAAATTAATACTCTTAAAACGAGAATGAATGAAGCTATAGATTTACTAAAAGATGTAAAGCTATTTAAAGGTAAAAATATATACCAGTTACCTTGGTATATTATGATTGGCCCTCCGGGTGCAGGTAAAACAACGGTTATTCATAACTCAGGCCTCGATTATCCATTAAAAGATAAGCTAGGCGTTGACTTAGTTCATGGTGTAGGCGGTACGCGTAATTGTGACTGGTGGTTTACCAATAAAGCGGTATTAATTGATACCGCAGGGCGTTACACAACACAAAGTAGCCACGCAAAACATGACTCAAGAGCATGGGAAGGTTTTTTAGGGTTATTAAGAAAGCATCGCCCGTTACGTCCTATTAATGGCGTGATGATCAGCATGGGTATTTCTGAGCTAATGAGCCAGACCAAAACTGAGCGAAACCTACATGCTCGTGCTATAAAACAGCGTCTTCAAGAATTACAAAACCAACTAGGGATGACATTTCCTGTTTATGTTATTTTTTCTAAAGTTGATTTAATTGAAGGCTTTAGAGAGTTTTTTGCTGAGCTAACTGAAGAAGAATGTGAGCAGGTTTGGGGAATTACCTTTGAACTTGATTTAGATAAAGATACTCAGGTAGATGCGTTCAATAAAGAGTTCCATGCTTTAATTTCTAAGCTTACGGAGATGTTAAATCGTCGGCTTATTAACGAGCGTAACGAAGCTATCCGTGCCAAAATTTTTGAATTCCCTCGACAGTTACGGGTATTGCAGGGCGTAGGTGATGACTTTTTAAAAGAAATTTTCACCCCCAATGCCTATGAAGAATTACCCATGTTCAGAGGGGTGTACTTAACCAGTGCGACGCAAGAAGGGACACCGTCAAGCTTTTTAAATGATGCGAGTGCAGGGAAAACAGATTACATAAATCAATCTAAAAGTTTCTTTATTAAGAATGTTTTAGAAAGTGTTATTTTTCCTGAGCAAAACTTAGCAAGCACTAACAAACATCATGATAAGCAAAATAAATGGCTTCGCGTTGCAAGTATTTCAGCTGCGTGTGTTGCTTTATTAGGTTTTTCAGTTTCGTGGTACTTTAGTTTTGCATGGAATAGCAACTTAATAGACGCCACCGATGAGGCAATTACTACTTACCAAGAGCTCGATGCCTCTTCGTTTGATAGAAATAATTTATTGGTGTTGAACGACAGACTAAATGCACTGAGAAATCTACCTGCTACTAACTCTGAGCTCATTAACCCTGAGGATGCTTCATCAGTTGGTTTTAATAAGTTAACCGAAATTAAAGAATCTTCTACTAATGCTTACAAGCGTTCTTTACAAACGTATTTAGAGCCATTTGTTGCTAATACTTTAATTAAGGAAATGGAAGCGCATCCAGAACACTTAAGCTATTTATATGAAACGCTAAAGTGTTACTTAATGTTGTTTAAACCTGAATACTTTGAAAGTGAAGATATTGTGGTGTGGTTCAGTGCTTATTTAGACAGAAACTTACCCGGTGATATGAATATGCAAACGCGTGGTGAGTTAATGAATCATATTTCAGCTTTACTCAATGAGGGAATCACGCAAACCGAAATAGATAACCAAGCTGTGCGAGTTGCACGTGCAGAGTTAACTAAACTACCGATTGCGGAAAGAGCATACCAGCGTCTTCAAGCTGATTTTCTCGATAGTAGTATTCCGCCTTTCAGACTAACCGATATTATTAGCTTTGAAAGTGCACAAAAGTTTACTTTTCGTAATAACGGCGACTTAACGCGAAGCATTCCAGGGTTATACACTTTTAATGGTTTTCATGGCATTTTTAATATTGAAAAAGGAAAAATGCTTGGCAACTTAATGGCTAGTAGCTGGGTTTACGGGCAAGAAGCCTCAGGAACTTACGATATTTCTAAAGCGGAGATAGAGAAGAAACTAGAGCAGCGCTATTTCCAAGATTACATTTATTATTGGCAGTCATTTTTAGATGACTTGAGTCTTAATCAATACAGCTCACCCGCTGAAGGCGTCAATATTACTGATGTGCTAGCAGGCTCTGAAGCACCGATTAAAAATATCATTAATGCGGTGAAAAAGAATGTTCAGCTTACTAAACTACCAGTATCTGAAAATCAAAAAGTAGCTGGTGATGTGGCAGCCAATGCCGCTAAAGTCGCTATGCAAACTAAAGCAAATCGAATTAAGCGCTTTTTACCTGATGAAGCTCCAAAATTTGAAATTGATCTACCAGGTTACCAAGTAGAAGAAGCCTTTGAAGATATTATTGATATTGATGTTCAGCAACTTGATAATATTCAGAAAAATTTAAGAGAGTTAAATATTTATTTAACCAAGCTTGATAGAGGCGATCAGCTTAAGTACTCCATTAAAGATCAAATAAGCGGTAAGAGTAAACCTAGCTTTATTCGCCAATTAGAGTATCAAAGCAGCGACTTACCTTATCCATTTAATAGTTGGTTACTGGATATTAGTAGAGATACTAGCAACATAACCAAAAATAGTGCTAACAGGCATCTAAATGAAATTTGGAAAAGTAAAGTTTTACGCGAGTATAACGCGGCGATTGTGGGCCGTTACCCATTTGCTCCGCAGGCTGAAAAAGAAGTCAGCATTAAAGACTTTACCCGCTTCTTTGGTCCTAATGGCACCATAGACAACTTTTTCAATAGCTACGTAGCCCCGAGTGTGGACATGAGCTCAACCCCTTGGAAGTTTGAAAAAGATATCGGTATTAGCAACAACACGTTAAAAATGTTCGAGCATGCTTACAAAATTCAAACCGCATTTTTTGACCGTGGTAGTAATACTCCAAGAATTGAGTTTGGCTTGCGTACCTTTAAATTAGACAAAACGGTCTCAAGCTTCATGATTGAAATTGATGGCCAATCTATGATTTATCGTCATGGTCCGCTTAAGGTGACCAATTTTGTTTGGCCTGGTGCAAGTGGTCAAAGCAAAACTCGAGTGGTATTTACTCCACCAAATGGTGGGCGTTCAATTAACACCACCTACCAAGGTGAGTGGTCACTATACAGAATGTTAGATGAACTGAGTGAAAAGCGAAGTAAAACGCGTGAAGACTTAGAGCTGCATTTCTCACTAATGGGTAACAATGCAAAAGTAGAATTATTGCCGAGTTCAATCAGGCATCCTTTTTGGAATAGCAGTGTAGAGAAGTTCTCATGTCCGACCCGATTGTAGATATTGGTTATCTTGGCAAAGTCCCTTGTTTAGGTGACTTTGTTCAAGATAATGTTACTAAAGAGTTTTCAGAGCATTGGGAGCAATGGCTTCAGGCTGCCATTGCTGTAAGTAAAGAACAGCTTGGTGATGTTTGGCAAGAAAACTATTTAACAGGTCCCGTTTGGCATTTTGCCTTAAGCCCAAATATTGTGGGTGATACTGGCGTTATGGGCACGTTATTGCCAAGTATGGATGCTGTGGGGAGGCATTATCCTCTCACGGTAACGCGAACAACACATATTGCTCCTGTCGATGTGCTTCATTCTGGTGTTTTTTCGTTGGAGTACGAAGATGCAGTACTCAAAGTACTTGATGGCTCCGTTGATTTATTTTCTTGGCGCAAAGAGTTAGCTAATACTTTGAGCGAAATTACTTCAACTAAAAAGCAAGTTAGTTTTGCGAACTCGCTAGATAAGAATAAACAGGCTACAGCATTGGAGTTTTCTGGTACCGAATTAAGTGATCACATTTTACAAGATGCCATGCATGCCATTTTATATAAAAAGTATGGTGATTACAGTGTTTGGTGGACTCATGGCTCATGCAATATTAAGCCTATGGTGTTGATCACTTCGGCTCTACCGCCTGTAAATCAAGTGGCCGCTATGCTAGATGGACGATGGAAACATTGGGAATGGAATTTTACACAGGTAAAAAATAGTGATTAACAATTTAAGCTCAAGTTATGCCATTACCCACCGAGGTGCTGTTAGGCAACTTAACGAAGACGCGCATGTAGAAATTAACAGCCATAATTTATGGGTAGTAGCTGATGGTATGGGAGGACATGAAGCGGGTGAAGTTGCCAGCCAATTAGTTGTTGATGTTATAAGAACCCAGGTTGAAAAGTTTAAACTAGAAGATTTAAACGTCAGTGACATTGTTAAAGCCATTGAAGATGCAAATAAACAATTAACTGAATATAGCGCGCAATACTTAAGCAACAAAACAGCGGGCAGCACGGTGACAGCTTTGTTTGTTAAAAATGAACGCTATTACATTTTATGGGTTGGCGACAGCAGAGCTTATTTGTTACGCAACAGTAAGTTGACTCAAGTTTCTAGAGATCATAGTCAAGTTAACGACTTAATAGATGAAGGAATGATTTCTGTTGAAGAAGCTAAAAATCATCCACTGTCTAATGTAATTACCCGTGCCGTAGGGGTAATGGATGAAGTAAAAGTTGATGTTGTTGAAGGGGATATAAACACAGGCGATATATTTTTACTGTGCTCAGATGGTCTTACTGGCGAGTTATCAGATGAAGAAATATGTTTGTCATTAGAACCCTCTAGTATTATTGATTCAGGAATGGCGTTAATGCATTCTTCGTTAGTCAGAGGAGCCAAAGATAACGTGACCTGTATTTTAGTGAAATATGATGATGTGGATGCCAATCAATCGATACAATCTTGCAATTTGCAAGATGAGGCAACGATTCCATTGTTCACTAAGTAGCTGATTAAGCCTGTTTTAGTATAATCAAGAAAAAAAGTTGTAAATAAATCAGGAACAAAAAAACTGTTATTTCAATTATTTATAAAATAACATTAGCCAGCTTATCGGCATAATAGCGTCAAGGCTTGTAATTTAATTTAAAGAATGTAATATAATTTCCGCTTTGCTTCTTAGAGCACATGGATAATATTTAGGACAATGGAATGTTTTTATTTGAAGAGTATATTTCCCCTATTTCAGATGCTGAGTTTGCAGGTATTGATCCGCGCTCAGACGTCTCTCCAACGTCTACTTACTATGCCTTAAAAGATTTAAGAAACCAACTTCGTGCGGCTGAAAGAAATGCCTTAGTCGATGAAGAGGGAATTGCTTCACTTTCGCGAGATTGGCTGCCATTACTTGAACAATGCAGTGAGGCAGTTAAAAGCGAAAGCAAGGATATTGAATACCTTGCATGGCTAATTGAAGGTTTATGCCGCGTTCACGGGTTTAAAGGAATAGCGTTTGGTTTTCGCGTTGCCAAGTATTTGCTTGAACACCATTTTGAATCCCTTTATCCAACACTTGATGACGGTGATGAAATTTCAGACAAAGTGTCAGCCTTAGTTGGCTTAAATGGTACAGCCGGTGAAGGCACGTTGATCATCCCAATAAAAAGCATTTATATGACAGACAGTGTCAGTATGGATCCTTTTTCTTTTTGGGAGTATCAGCAAGGGTATGATATTTCGCGTTTAAATGATGAAAAGCGTGAAAAGAAAATAGCCCAAGGCGCAGTTGATTTTGAGCAATTAGAAAAAAGTGCCGCTGAGACCAGTACCGAATTTTTTGTGTCTTTAAAAAACGATATTGAAGATGCGATAGAGCAGTTTGCTGCCTTGAGCGAAGTTATGGATGAGGTGACAGGTGAGCCACAACCGACGTCTAACATCAAACAAGCATTAGAAGTGAGCTTAGCGGCGGTAAAACACGTAGCAGCAGATAAGCTTGAAGCAGCGCAAACTGCACTAGATAAAGCTAACGCTGAGCCTGAAGAGGAACTCGTTGAGGATGCGATTCAAGCTGACTCAGAGCAACCTAAAAAGCTTAGCAGTGATGAGATTAATTCAAGAGAAAACGCAATTAAAAAACTTCAAGAAATTGCGACTTTTTTCAGAAAGACTGAACCTCATTCACCGATGTCTTACACGATAGAACAAGTTATTCGATGGAGCGAATTATCGCTACCTGAGTTATTAAATGAGTTAATTACAGATAGTGATGCTAGGACTGGATACTTTAAGTTGTCTGGCATTAAGATCAGCGAAACTGAAACATAGTAAAAGGAGTTCTCAATGAGTATCCATGATAAGTTAAAACGAGTTCGTAAACCTAGAGTACATATCACTTATGATGTGGAAACTGAGGGCGCGGCAGTAAAAAAAGAATTACCCTTTGTAGTGGGTGTAATGGGCGATTTTTCTGGTGATAATACAGAAGCGCTTAAGCCACTAAAAGATAGACGTTTTATTCAAATTGATCGTGATAACTTTAATGATGTTTTAAAGCGTATGAGCCCATCTCTACGTTTAAAAGTAGACAACACATTAACGGATGATGGTTCTCAGTTTGAAGTTAACTTGAACTTCAAATCGATTGACGATTTCGAGCCTGCAGCCGTTGTAAATCAAGTAGAGCCGTTACGCAAATTGATGGAAACGCGTAACAAGCTTCGTGACTTGATGACGAAGATTGACCGCTCAGAAGAACTTGAAAACGTACTAGAAGAAGTATTAAGCAACACAGCAAGCTTAGACTCGATGGCGAAAGAACTTAACTTAGAGGAGACTGATAAATGAGCACTGAACAATTAGCAACAGAATCAGAATCAGTAGCAGAAGTTAGTTCTTCACTTTTAGAGCAAGCAATCGGTGCGACTAAACAAACAGAGTCAAGCCGTGCTGAAGAGTTACTGAAAACGTTAACTGAAGAAGCATTAAAAGGCACAGTTCAATGGAACAAAAACATGACTGTGACGTTTAATGAAGCAATTCAATTAATCGATCAAAAAATCTCAAAGCAGTTAAGTGTCGTAATGCACACGGATGAGTTTCAAAAACTTGAAGGCTCATGGCGCGGATTACATCACTTAGTGATGAATTCTGAAACTAGCTCAACATTAAAAATTCGTGTTTTAAACATGAAAAAGAAAGAGCTGCATAAAGACTTAAGTAAAGCTGTTGAGTTTGATCAAAGCCAAACCTTTAAGAAAATATATGAGTCAGAATTTGGTACCCCAGGTGGTGAACCGTATGGCACGATTGTAGGTGACTTTGAATTTACTAATCACCCAGAAGATGTTGAAACATTAAGCTTAATGTCTAATGTTGCAGCTGCTGGTTTCTGTCCATTTATTGCCGCATCATCACCGTCGTTATTTGGTTTTGATAATTGGGAAGAATTAACTAAGCCACGTGATTTAGAAAAAGTGTTTGAATCACTAGAATACACTAAATGGCGTTCATTTAGAGACAGCGATGATTCACGCTTTGTATCACTTACTATGCCGCGTTTCCTTTCGCGTTTACCTTATGGTGCAGCGTCAAAACCAGTTGAAGAATTTAACTACGAAGAGTTTGAAGTTGAAGCGAAAGATGGCCGTTCAGTTAGTACTGATAATAGTGATTATTGTTGGAGTAATGCCGCATACGCTATGGCAACAAACATGACCGCTGCTTTCTCTCAATATGGTTTCTGTACTGCTATTCGTGGCGCAGAGGGTGGTGGTAAAGTAGAAGGCTTACCAACGCACATATTTACGAGTGATGATGGCGATCCAGATCTTAAATGTCCAACAGAAATTGGCATTACAGACCGTCGTGAGGCCGAGCTAAGCCAGTTAGGTTTCTTGCCTTTATGTCACTATAAAAACACTGATTATGCTGTTTTCTTTGGTGGCCAAAGCTGTCAAAAACCAAAAATCTACTCAACACCTGATGCAACCGCTAATGCTGCCATTTCAGCACGCTTACCTTACTTAATGGCGACTTCTCGTTTTGCTCATTACCTTAAAGTAATGGCGCGCGATAAAATTGGTAGCTTTATGGAAGCCGAAGACGTTGAATCATGGTTAAACCGTTGGATCCTGTCTTATGTAAATGCGACAGAGGGCGGTGGTCAAGATATTCGAGCACGTTACCCTCTTGCTGATGCGAAAGTATCTGTAAAAGAGATCCCAGGACAACCTGGTGCTTATAACGCTGTTGCTTGGCTTAAACCTTGGTTACAAATGGAAGAGCTTACTTCTTCTTTACGCCTTGTAGCTAAAATCCCAGAGATCGGTTAATAATACCGCTCTCTGCATTAAGGATGATGCAATAGAATGAATCACGAAGAGTTTTCATTTATCAATCAAGACTTCACTTTTCAACAAAAGTCGCAGTCTCGAATAAGTGATAATGACGCTTTACTCGATAGGTTTTTGAACGAAAAAAACCTAGATAAAGCGTTATTATTATGGCTTGAAGGCTCTTCTGATTCTCCACTTTCTTGGAATAAGGAGTCATTGAGTCCTTATTTACAGCGTGTGATCATTGAACTCGATCAACTGATTTCTGCACAACTCAATCATATAATTCATGCAAAAAGCTTTCAAAATTTAGAAGCTAGTTGGCGAAATCTATGGTGGCTATTATTACAAACAGAGCAACAAGACAAAGAAAAAAAAGTAAAAGTTAAATTGCTTAATTGTGACTGGCCAACGCTCTCAAAAGACGTAAATAAAGCGATAGATTTCGATCAAAGTACGTTTTTTCAATTACTCTATCAAAACGAATTTGACAGTGCTGGCGGCGAGCCCTTTGGTATTATGATTGGTGATTATGAAATTAGTAATGGTTGCTCAGCGGGTACTATTTATAACGATATAGATACGATTAAAGAAGTGTCAAGAACGGCTGCCGCCGCATTTTCTCCTTTTATATGTTCGGCATCGGCTAACTTATTTGGCGCAGATAGCTTTTCAGATTTAGGTTATTACTCTGATTTATTTAATCATTTTGAGCAGCCTGAATATATAAAATGGCAAAGCTTTAGAAAAATGGAAGAAGCTAGATTCATGGGTTTTACACTCCCTCATGTGCTAGTTAGGCCGCCTTATGCTAATGACGGTAAGCGCCATCAAGAATTCTATTTCAAAGAACAAATTATTAATCCAGAAACAGATATGCTGTGGGGAAATGCAGCCTATCAATTTGTATCGACAATAATCAGAGCTTACTGCGATAGCGGCTGGTTTGGGCATATACGTGGTATAGAGCCAGGGAAAGTGTCAAAAGGCTTAGTCACAGGGCTAGCTCGCGATAGTTTTGCTAATGATACTTATCAAAAAGAAGCTAAGCCGCCACTGGATTTGTTAGTAACCAGTAAGTTTGAAAAGCAATTTTCTGAACTCGGTTTTATCCCTGCATCTTCGGTCACAAATACCGAACATATTGTTTTTTACAGTAATGCGTCGGTTCAAAAGACAAAAAATTACGACTCAAGCGCTGCTAATATCAATGCGCGTTTATCGTCTATGTTGCAATACATTTTATGTGTATCGCGCTTTGCGCACTATTTAAAATTATTGGCCCGAGACCGTGTAGGCTCTTACAGCACGGCTCAAGCGTGTGAAAGAGATTTACAAGCGTGGATCAATAATTACACAACCGCGTCAGACTCTGCGTCTGAGCACATTAGAAGTAAATACCCACTCAGTAATGCAAAAATAAAAGTAAGTGAAAACAAGGCTAATCCGGGTCATTACTTTTCGGTTTTGCAGTTACAGCCCCATTTTCAGTTAGACCAAATGGTCTCAAGTATTAAGTTAATAACAGAGCTCAGTCCTCATCATAAAATAAAGGAATAGTCATGAAGAAAATACACAGTTTAATTCGCGAGGGAAAACTTGCTGATGCTTTATTATGTTGCGCTACAGAGTTGCAAGATGAGCCTTTAAATTTTGATATTAGAAGTCTTTATTCTGAATTACTTTGCATTAACGGTGAACTTGAAAAAGCAGATAAACAGCTAGATTTTATGGTGCAAAAGAACCCTGAATTTGCTGTAGGTGCGGTTAATCTTAGGCATTTAATTCGCGCACAACAATCGCGTGTAGATTTTTATCAAGGTAAGGGCATTCCTAAACTCTTTCATGAAGCTAATGAGCTAGACACCTTGTTCTTAAAAATGCACGTAGCCCTACTTGAAGGCGAAACATCTGAAGCGGCAACGCTTGCAAAACAAATGGAAGCGCTTCGTCTTGAAAGCGTTGATGATGAGCATTCAGCAATTAGAGATTTAGATGATAGCTTAAGCCCATATTTGGAAGTGCTAGGCACGAATGGCGAGTTTTATCTTGCAAACTTTAATGAAATTGAAACATTAAAAGTAGAACCTGTAGCGTCTTTATTAGAGAGCATCTGGTTACGTGTTGAGATCACTATCAAAGACGGTCCGTCAGGCACGGCACATTTACCGCTGGTTTATGCAAACTCAAATACTGAGCTTGAAAAGTTAGGTCAGGTTTCTGATTGGGATGAGCTACAAAATGAGTTTATTATAGGTAAAGGAATGAAAATGTTATTTGTCAACGATGAAGCAATCACTATTCCTAGTCTAAAAATCAACGCCGTTGAAATAGCAGAGTAAGCGCAATAAACGATTATGATTGAACATAAGCAGCAACTCCAAGCATCTATTTTAGATAGGCTCATTGACGATGAGCCTGACTTTCAAGATGCACCTTCTCGTACTGAGGGGATCAGCATTAGTGAGCTGAGAAAAAATGTGCGTAGAGACATAGAAGCGCTGCTAAATGCTCGAATTCAGTGGCATACCTGGCCATCACAATATGCTGAGTTGTCGACTTCGTGTTTATCATATGGTTTGCCTGACTTTTCGAGTATGTCTGTAAGCTCACACGAAGGGCGTGCACTTTTATGCGAAACCGTAAGAAATACAATTTTAAAATTTGAACCACGGTTTATTGAAGTAGAAGTGTTTACCGATGATGAAGTACCCGTGAACAGAGTATTAAACCTAAGGATTAACGCCTTGTTGTATGCCGATCCAGAACCTGAATTTATTAGCTTTGATTCTGAAGTTGAGCCGGTTAATTTAGGTATGAAGATTATTGAGGCCTCTTTATGAACGATGAGTTATTGAAGTACTACAATCGCGAACTAGCGTTTGTTCGCCACATGGGTAAAGACTTTTCTGAAAAGTACCCTAAAGTTGCCGGGCGATTAAAGTTAAGTGATGACCATATTGAAGACCCTCATGTATCTAGGCTAATCGAATCGTTCGCATTTTTAACTGCAAATATTAGACAAAAACTCGATGACAGCTTTCCTGAGCTAACTGATGCTCTATTGGGACAGATGCTGCCAGACTACCAAGCGCCTATCCCTTCTATGTCGGTGGTAAAATTAGAAGCTGAAAATCTGTCCACCACGGGTGTGGTCATTCCAAGAGGCAGTGAAGTAGAAACCAATGTTGAGTCGATGAAGCAATGTAAGTTTCAAACCTGTTACGAAACTTATTTGTGGCCTGTTGAGATCACAAGTGCCCAATTTGATAATAGTCCGTTTGTTGCCCCTAAGCCTCGTTGGCATGAAAAAGCTAAGTCAATTTTTAAACTTGAGCTAACCGGTGAATATCCGGGTGTATCACTTGCTGAAACCGGGCTGGAAAAATTACGATTATTTATAAATGGCCAATGGCATCATACGCTTAAAGTGTATGAACTATTATTTAAACACGCTATTGGTATTGCTTTTGATAATGGTGAAGAGGGTATAAAGTACCTTTCTAAAAACCAGTTAAAAGCCGTAGGCTTTGATGCAAATGAAGCGGTGGTGCCCTATTCGCAGCGCTCAAGTGCTGGTTATCGGTTACTGGTGGAAAACTTTACCTTTCCGGAAAAGTTTCGCTTTGTTGAGCTTGAAAATATTCGTTCATCACTGCCTAAAAAGTCTAACAAATGCAGTGTGTATATTTACCTTGATTCAGAGTCAACCGAGCTTGAAAAGCAAGTAGACAAAAATATGTTTTTAATGGGATGTACACCCATTATCAATATGTTTGAGCAAGAACTAGAACCGATTCGCCCTGAACTGAGTGAATACGAATACCAATTAACACCACGCTATATGGACTCTGAAATCTCAGAGGTGATTGGTATCTCAGAAGTTATTGCGTTTGACCACAAAGGGAACAAGCAAATAGTGTGTCCTTTTTATGGGCAGACTCATCCACGATACCAAGGCCATGATGATTTATTTTGGCACATCCGCAGAGAAACCGCCTCATGGGCCGGTGGCTATGTTGAGTCAGGTACGGAATCGTTTCTATCATTGGTAGATGCACGATTTGAAAATAGCGCTATGGATTATGCTGAAGGGAACACGGTATTAACAGTACGTGCTAATTGCAGTAATCGAAACCTTCCTGCTAGCATGCCTTTTGGAGATGATGAACTCGGGCTTTTAATGCCTGAACGTGGCGATGTAATTAAAAAAATACGTTGTTTAATCCCATTTACTCATGCAGTTAGACCGATATTAGCCGATGCAACTCGTTGGCAATTAGTTAATCATTTAACCCTTGATGCGTTTAGTGGAGATGATGCATGTAACAAGCTTAAAGAAGTGTTACGGCTGTATGACTTTAGAGCTTCACCGCAAACAAAAGGCCTTATCGATAATATTTACCGCGTGATTGTAGAACCAGCAACGGCGCGTGTTGTACAAAAAGGACGAGTAAGCTTCGCAACGGGAAGCGAAATAGAAATTACCTTTGCCAATGATGATTTTTCGGGAAGTGGTATGTTTTTCTTTGCTTCTATCCTCGATCATTTCTTTGCACAATTTGCGGCAATAAATAGCTTCACGCGTGTTAGTTTAAGGCTCAAAGAACAAGAGCAAGTGTATTATCAATGGCCTGCTCGAGTTGGGGAAAGCCCGTTAATATGATCCAGCATATTATTTCTCAAGCGTCACAAGTTGATTTTTATAAAGCTGTTTTCATTATTGAAAACCAGCTTAAAAAGCATTGCTTAGAGTATCGCTATGTAGGGTATGACAGTAGCCCAAAGCAAGAGTTAATTAAATTTACCGCAACACAAAAATTTGGTTACCCAGGTAACGCTATCACAAAATTAGAGCAAGCTAGCTTTGAAGATGGGTTGCATAAAGTCAACATGCAGATCTCTTTTATGGGATTAACGGGTTGCTCGGGTGCTTTACCCCAATTTTACAGCGAGCTGGTGATGCAGCGTCTTCGCTATAAAGATACCACCATGCGTGACTTTTACGATATGTTTAATCATCGTTTGGTGTCTTTATATTATCGAGCGTGGAAAAAATATAAGCCGTCTTTAAATCATGTAAACAAAGATAAAAACAAAGACCCATATACACAAATATTGGGACTTTTAAGTGGCGGCTACAATGATCATCAGTTGCACTTTTCAGGCCTTTATAGCCGAAAAATTCGCAACGCTTTTGATTTAAAAAGTGTATTGAGCTCTTACCTTGGTTGTGATGTTGTCATCAAACAAATGGTAGGAAAGTGGCATGATTTGAAGCCACAAGAACAAACTTGTTTAGCAAGTGAGCGCCTATATGAGGGACAACATGCTCGCTTAGGCGTTGATACCGTAATAGGTAAAAAGATATGGGATATTTCTTCTAATATTGAGATTCATATCAGCACTACTGATATTGATAAAGCAAAATCCTTGTTACCGAAAGGCAAGTTATTTGAGTTAGCTACAAAGATTGTAAAAGATTATGCGGGCAATGCGATTTCATTTCGACTTATCATCGAATCAGATTTTCAACAACTTGATGCGGTGCAGTTGTCTAAACGGGAATGCCAACTTGGCGCTAATAGCTTTTTAATGGCGAGTAAAAACACCCCTAAATTTAACCCTATTAAGTTATCGTTTAAAGGATAATTAAAAATTAAAAGGAACAGCGTATGTCAACGATGACATTAAATAAATTAGTTGAAAAACTAAGTCCAGATTGTAGAAAAAGCTTAGAGGCAGCTGTTGCAATATGTAATAGCCGCAGCCATTTTACGGTTGAATTAGAGCATTGGTTGTTAGCTATGATTGAGCAGCAACTAGACGATGTTAGACTCATATTCGGTTCTTTCGATATTGATATTGATCAGGTAAAGCAAGATTTAAACCAATCACTAGAGTCATTTAAAACGGGCAGTGATTCATCGCCTAGCCTATCAGTGCATGTGACTACATTATTAAGGCAGTCATGGTTAAGTACCAGTATTGAGTTCACCGATGAGCAAATTCGTAGTGCTTACGTTATTTACACGCTCACAAAAGACGATACCTTGTCTAGTTTAGTAACGCGTTGTAGTAAGCTTTTCAATAATATAGAACCTGGACAACTGTTACACGCATGGCCTGAAATTGTTGCCCAATCGCAAGAACGTAATACCAGCACTGCAAGTGCTACAACACCTGCAAATGGTTCATCTAAAACACCGAGTTTAGATCAATTTACAGTTGATTTAACCGCTCAAGCAAAAGCGGGGAAAATAGACCCTATTCTAGGTCGTGATTTTGAAATACGTCAAATGGTTGATATTTTAACTAGACGTCGTCAAAACAACCCAATCTTAACGGGTGAAGCGGGTGTAGGTAAAACCGCTGTGGTTGAAGGACTTGCCCTAAGAATTGCCCAAAAAGGCGTACCTGCAGTATTACAAAACGTTAAGTTGCACAGCCTAGATTTGGCTTTGCTTCAAGCAGGTGCGGGCATGAAAGGTGAGTTTGAAAATCGCTTAAAGTCGTTAATTAACGAAGTTAAAAACGCTGTTGACCCTGTGATTCTTTTTATAGATGAAGCTCACACTATGATTGGTAGTGGCGGACAAGCGGGTCAAAACGATGCGGCTAACTTACTAAAACCTGCTTTAGCAAGAGGGGAATTACGTACAATTGCAGCAACAACGTGGGCTGAATATAAAAAGTTTTTTGAAAAGGATGCTGCACTAACACGTCGTTTCCAAGTGGTAAAGGTTGAAGAGCCAACGCCAGAAAAAGCGGTTGCTATGCTACGTGGTTTAGTTCCTGTTATGGAAAAGCATCATAAAGTGTTTATTTCAGAGCAAGCACTTGAAAGTGCGGTCCATTTATCACACAGATACATTACTGCTAGACAACTACCAGACAAAGCCGTTGCTCTACTAGATACAGCCTGTGCACGCGTTGCTATGAGCCAAGCATCGACACCTAATGCGATTGAGCAGTTAATGAATAGACTTAGTGAAATTGAAGCGCAAGTTTTAATGTTAAATCGTGAGCAAAAAACCGGTTTAGATCACAGCGAACAATTATCAGCACTTAAATCTGAACTAGTTGAGATTGAACAGCAACTTGAACCATTAAATGAGCAGTTCAACGTTGAAAAAGGCATCGTTGCAGAATTAAACCAAGCGCTTGAATCGATTAACACCAACGATGCAGACTCTTCTGTTGAAGTACTTGAGCAGTTAAAAGAAAGCAAGCTTAAGCTAGCCTCGTACGAACATAATATGGTGCATTGGCAAGTTGATGAAGAGTTGATTGCACAGGTTATTTCTGATTGGACTGGTATTCCTGTTGGTAAAATGCATGAAGACGAAATTCATGGCATTTTAAATTTAGCTGAGCAAATGAAACAACGCGTAGTTGGCCAAGATCATGCGCTTGAACTTATGTCTAAAGTAGTACAAACCTCCCGTGCTCAGCTTGCAGATGAAAGTCGCCCTAATGGTATATTTATGCTGGCAGGCCCAAGCGGAGTGGGTAAAACAGAGACTGCACTTTCACTAGCACAAGAAGTGTATGGCAGTGAAGATAACGTAACGGTTATCAACATGTCTGAGTTTAAAGAAGAGCATAAAGTGTCATTACTACTTGGCTCACCTCCAGGTTATGTTGGTTATGGCGAAGGCGGTATTTTAACCGAAGCAGTAAGAAGAAAACCATACAGTGTAGTGCTACTTGATGAAATGGAAAAAGCGCATCCTGGCGTGCAAGATATTTTCTATCAAGTATTCGATAAAGGCACCATAAAAGACGGTGAAGGCCGAGATATCGACTTTAAAAATACCATCATTATTATGACCTCAAATGTGGGTACTGATACCACAATGAGCTTATTTGAAGATGAAGAAAGTAAGCCAAGTATTAAAGGCTTATTAAAAGCATTACAAGATGATTTATTAGGGGCATTTAAGCCTGCATTTTTAGGACGAATTAACGTTATTCCATATATTCCGTTAAGTGATGAAATTCTTACCCAGATTGCTGCGTTGCAAATTAGTAAAATAATTAAGCGTGTTAAAAAGCACTATGATGCGCAATTAACGTATAACGATGATGTGATTGAGCACATTATTGCAAATTGTCAAAATGCCGGATCGGGTGCACGAAATATTCACACCATATTACAGAATAAAGTACTACCTCTATTGTCTGAGATCTTGCTTTCAAGCATGGTTGAAGGTGAAAAAGTAACATCTATCTCATTGTTAATTAAAGATAATGAGTTCGATGTTGAATTAACTAAAGTTAATTAAAAATAACTTGTTTTTAAGGTTGTTTCTTTAGTTTTAGGGCATTATAATTCGTGTGTCTTATATAGAAACAAGGAATTTTTGAGACATTGTCTTCATCTAGGGAAAGGAATTCTGAAGACCTTTTCATTGCTGTTTTAAAGATAATGATTTCAAGGAATTTTGGGTAACCAAAGTAAACGAATCCACATAATGGATAATATTGTTTAATAAAAAGGAGCATTATCAAATGCAAGCAAATACATATTTAAAATACGGTTCAATCAAAGGCGAAACTACTGCTGAGTCTTTCAAAGATTTAATTACAGTTTTATCTTTAGATTGGAACGTTAGCCGTGAAATTAGCGCAGCGACTGGTACGGCGATGGATCGTGAATCTAGCTCTACTCGTTTAGGCGATGTGACTATTACTAAACTTCAAGATAAAGCATCTCCGGATCTTTTCAAAGAAGCAACTATTGGTAAAGGTCTACCTGCTGTTTTCCATATCACTAAACAAGGTGATAAAGTTGAAGAAATCATGAAAATCGAACTTACAGATGCCATGATCTCTAGCTACTCAGTATCAGTTCAAAACGACCGTCCAATTGAAACAATCACTATCAGCTACACTGAAATGATGATGACTGTTACACCTACTGACGACCAAAACAACATCACTGCACCACTTGTATATGGTTACAGCGGTGTTAAAGGTCAACAAATGTAATATTTGTTACCCGATTGTAGCTCTGGGCTTTGCCCAGGGCTTTTTTTGATCTTCAGGATGGGAAAAGCAAGGAATGCAAAAAGCAACACAAGATAAAAACGTAATTCAAATTAGTACTCCTGTTGGTAAAGATGCCCTTTATTTAACACGCTTCGTTGCTCAAGAAGCCATGTCAGATTTGTTTGTTATGTCGGTCAATATGTATACCATAGGCCAACAAATTGCACATGAAGATCTGGTTGGCAAGCCTGTTTCTATCAAGGTAAAAAATGCCGAGGGTGGGGGAGAGCGTTTTTATCACGGTATCGTGAGTCAGCTTGTTTCTAACGGAAGCCGTACGGCGGATGTTGATGAGCAAAAAAATTACATTGATTATCAAGCTACCATTGTGCCTTTTGCCGCTTCTATGCGTAATCGTAAAAACAGTCGCATTTTCCAAAAGAAAACAATTAAAGATATATTCGCTGATTTGTTTGGCCAACACAATGTGGCTTTTTCAGATAAAACCAGTAAAACCTACCCCAAATACGAATACTGTGTGCAATACCAAGAGTCAGATTTTGACTTTATCCAACGCTTATTACAAAGTGAGGGGATTTTTTACTTCTTTGAGCATACAAAAAGTAATCATACATTAGTTTTAGCAGATGATATTACCGCATATGAAATGTGTGGTGAGGCTAAAGTTGTTCATTCAACTGGCCATTTAAGTGAGTCTCATGTTTCGCGTTGGCAGGGCGGATTAAGCTTAGCGCCAGGTAGTTTCAAACGTTTGGGCTACGATTTTAAACAGCCATCACGTTACCCTGATGCAGAGCAAGCAAACGCAGAATTACCGACCCAATCGGTATCAGAAATTTTTGAATATACAGCTGAAGCAGAGTGTCATCCCCGCGCGGCTAATTTGGCATCAGTTCAACTAGAGTCACTGCAAAGAGACATGAAGCTCTCGAGCGGGCGCAGTGACTGCCGCTCATTCTCTGTTGGTAAACTGTTTAGTTTCAAAAAACATGAAGACCCACGCCTTGAAGGTAAAACCTTTGCTATCACCTCGATGATGACGTCGATTGTGGTACCAAACCAATCAGGCGCTGCACAAGCATCGAGTGAAGAAGTGTATTCTAACCACTTTGAATGTGTGCCAAAAGACATTCCATACAGAGCGCAAGTGAGCAAAAAGAAACCGGTTATCAACGGCGTACAAACAGCCATAGTAACGGGTGATAGCGCCGATGAAATTATGATTGACCAATATGGCCGCGTTAAGGTGCAATTTGATTGGGATCGTGAAGGTAAAAAAGACTCTAAAAGTTCATGCTGGATCCGAGTTGCACAAAATTGGGCTGGCAAAAAGTGGGGCGCCTTTTTCTTTCCCCGCGTAGGTCAAGAAGTTCTGGTTGATTTTATTAATGGCGACCCAGATCAACCTATTATAAGCGGTGCTGTTTATAATGCAGACCTAATGCCTCCGTACGCATTACCTGGTGAAAAAACGCAAAGTGGTATTAAGACTCGCTCAACTAAAGAAGGTGGAGCAGATAACTTTAATGAGCTGCGCTTTGAGGATAAAAAAGGCAGCGAGCTTGTGTATATGCAAGCCGAAAAAGATAAACAGCTTTACGTTAAAAACGATCAAAACGAAAAAATAGATAACGACCGTAATGTTGAAATTCTTAATAACGATAATCTCAAAGTCACAGCTAACCGTGTTGCTGAAATGGGTGAAAATGACACCTTAAAAGTCGGTAAAACACTTAATATTGAAGCCGGTGACGAAATAGTGATTAAAACAGGCTCGGCGCAAATTAAAATGAGCAGTAGTGGCAATATTACTATTGAAGGTACAAACATTGATATTAAAGGCAGTAATGTAAAAGTAGATGGCAGTGCCATTACCTTATCTGCTGGTGTAATTAAGTTAAATTAATGATGGAAATAGTTAATAACTTTCAATCAGGATTTAGAAACGGCATTGCAAATAACGGGCACGTTGTTTACTGCCGTTATGGTTTACCGCATTTAGTGTGTTTACCGATAAACAGGCCAGACGATCCATTACTAAGCCCGGCTTTAAGTCATTTAAAAGCCATGAATGGCTATTATGCACAGCAGTTTTTTATTCATTTAAGTGATGCACTTAATAGTGAAAATGTAATTTCAAACTTATATCAATATGCAACTCAAAGCGCTGTGGCACTTTCTGATCACAGTAAAGATGAGTTAATTGAAGAAATTTCGCTACTGGTAACCAGTAACAAGCTATTAGTTATCCCGCTTTATGAATAGCATTTCATAAACCAACAAAGACACGACAAGGAGTCAAAATGGGTAAACCCGCTGCTACAATTGGTCATATGCATGTATGCCCTAAAGTGACCGCTAAAGTTCCACATGTGGGCGGACCTATAGTTGCTGGCTCTGGCAATGTATTAATAGGCGGCATGCCCGCTGCCCGCAAAGGCGACATGATAGTGTGTATTGGCCCACCAGACAGCGTAAAAACAGGCTCGGGTAGTGTTCAAATTAATGGTAAACCTGCCGCCAGAATGGGCGATGATAGTGGCCACGGCGGAAAAATCGTTGTGGGCAACCCAACTGTTTTAATTGGTGGCTAACTTTGCTAGCGACCTATTTAAGTGTTCATCAAGCACAATTACTACAAATTAGTAACGCTCAATTGTGCCCGTTTACGTGTGTAGGTCATGTTCGTTATTTAAGAAAAACCCTATTAGAAAGCTGCTGGGTAAACGCAAAAAACAATAATCAAAAAAATAATTTTGAATTGCCCACCACTGAGCAACTAGTCGAAATAATAACTAACACTAAAAACGATGAATTAGTTGCCCAAGCATGTATTGAAGTCATGGCAAACTTGCCACAAAATAAAAATATTATATTTATAAATGAACTGCTTAATCAGCCAGTGCTTAGTGCTTTTTTTAAAATCATTATAAATAAAGTGGTTATTCAACAGCATAGCTTTAACTTAATTCGGCTATTAAATTTAAACACCTTGTTTTTTGCTTACAGTGCTGATGATGAAATTCCGCCGCAAACACTGGTCACTATAAATCAAATTACCAGCCTTGCGCAGCACCACGGGCCACAGATATTAACGGCTATTTTTGATGCATTAAGTGAGCAAGCCCATCTATCACCCTTAATGTCGTTATTTTTGTTGTCATTAAATTTTGAGCAAGTAAACAGCTTAAGCAATCATGCCAGTAATACCTTATCGGTTGATCAAACATTGCATATTTTATTACAAAGCGGTTTTGTAAAACTGATTGTTTTAGCTAATTCTTTGCTGCCACAGGTAGAGCAACCCGCGTTAATTATTGCGCTAATAAGGCGCATGTTAGGTGATAAACTCGATCAGCTAGTGGAGTACGATATCCAGCGACTCGCTTGGCAAGGCGATGAAAGCGCGTTAATAAATTTTCAGCAGCAGTTAAAACATAACTGGCCTAAATATGAAACCGCCATGTCGAGTTTACGATTGATTGCAGGACACCCCCTTGATGAAGTGCCTAATGCCATTTATTTATCAGCCATGGATAGCTATAGCCAAGGGGTGTTTAACTTATATCGCTATTATCAACACCTCGCTGCCAATAAAGCTCAGGACGAGGTGGCATCATGAGTGCATTTTCAATAGAGATGGTATGCTTTTCTGCCCCAAATATTAGCAGCGTAGATGCATTATTATTTGACGATAACAGTGCTGTTTTTAATGAACTGCAATGGCAGTCTTGGGATGCCTGTGTTTACGATTGCATAATTAAATCTAAAGAATTAATGGCAGAAGTCACAGACAGCACATTGCCGATGATCTGGTTACTACCAGCGTTATCATTTAAAGATGAGCTAAAACAGTTATTAACTCAGAGCTTACAACAGTTATACCCCGATCATAGCAACGAGCTAATTTTTCATGGATCAACAGGTGCACACTCTGCTATAGCTTTGGCCGGTGAAAAAAAATGGCAAAAATTTAATGTAATTGCTTTAGATGCAACTTTTAAAGCAAATAAACAGCAGCAGTTTGTATATCAAGGTGTAGGTGGTGCGTTGGCTGTAGTTGAAATGGTGCCTTGCGGGTGGTCGCAGGTAAGCCATGAAATTGCAGCATCTATTGATTTTAGCAAACATAATCAGCTAGCAGGTATGCTTACGCGATTAGCTGAAAAAACAGAGAATAAGATAGATCTAATTTTTGCACCAGGAAATGGGGTAGATGATGATAGTTGGCTAAACAATTTACAGCTACTTACTAGCTTAATTGATGAGCACACATATTACGAACTACCCAATTATAAATTAGGGAAAATAGGCGCACTAGAAGGGTTGGTTAATTTGTACCAATTAACCACAAGCCCTGCAATTGTTGAGCATTTTAGTCATGCATTAATGCTTTCACAGGAGCAAGCTAAGCATCAAGGTGCAGCATCATACTTATGGATAAGTGAGGAAGTACACAGCTAATGCAAAGTAATACCGTTGTTTTACAGGGAATAAGTTACCCAATTTGCCTCGTCGCAGGTAAAGGTTCTGCGCCGTCGGGCTTTGTTGCTGTAGCAGCTAACACGCCGGAAAGTGCCAAAAATCAAATTGCGCAAATAGGCAGTGCGCTTACTAGCGACGCAGCTAAACGTTTAGACGTTATTAACTTGCTTAACCTTGCAGGAGTAAGCTGTTCGCGCGGTGCGTCAGCCCGTGAAACCGCGAGTGTATTAACCCAAGCTTTGGTTGCAGATAAAATTAGTTGTTATCACCAAAAAGCTAAGTCGGCTATTCAAGTAAGCGATAACACCAATAGCGGCGCAGCAGGTAAAAAGCCAAGTAATAAGAGCAGTTCAACAGCCTCAGGTAAAAGTGCCTCTCAAGCGCCGGCTAAAAACAGTGGCGGTGCAAGTAATAATACTCCCAGTGAAGAACCTATCACCCAACAAGAGTGTCGCTCTGATCCAGTTTCTATGCTTTCGGGTGAAGAAATACTGCCGCTTATTGATTTCACCTTAGCAGGCAGCAAACAATTAATTTGGCGACGCCTATACCGTTCATCGCATGCGGATGTATGTAGTGTAATGGGTAATGGTTGGCGACATGACTTTATGGTGCAGCTAACTGAGCACTATTTACCGCCACCTAAAGTAGGTCCAAAACAAAAAGGCACCTACTGGTTAGAATACCAAGATGAGCATGGCGCTAAACACCGTTTTGAAAAAGTAAAACCGGGGCAATCGAGCTATCAATTAAGCAGTAATTTGGCGTTGCATTACCAAACTAATGGTAAGCAAGTATTGGTAACCCCAGATGATCAGCATCTTACGTTTAAAGCGGGCGAAAACTCATGGTTGCTCGAAAAGGTCATTAACGAAAAAGGCCAAAGTATTGGTTTTTATTACGATGCGAAAGAGCGCTTGCATCGCGTTGAGGTAAATAAAGCGCGTGGCTGTATTTTAAAATATAACCCGCAAGGGTTGCTGGCAAATATTTCAGCTTACCGTACTGGCGATAACAATAAGCCTGTATTACTTACGCCGTTACTTGCACAATATGATTATGATGAAAACAAAAACCTCGTTCGCGCCACCAATCAGCAAGGTGAAACAGAGCATTATGGCTATAACGCCGCTAACTTATTAACTAAGCGTACTCGTGCCAGTGGTTTTAGCCATCATTTTGAATGGGACAGTTACTCATCGAGTGCTAAATGTATAAAACAATGGGGTGATAACAACACCTATACATATCAGTTTGAATATAATTTAGACGCTGGTGAAACAACCTGTATAGACTCGCGTGGGCATAAAGAACACTTTGTACATAACGCGCAAGGTAAGTTAGTTAAGCACACCGACCCAAATGGTAATGTGTGGCAATACGGCTATAACGCACAAGGTCAAAAAGTTACTGAAATAAAGCCAGATAGCAGTGAAATAAAATACAGCTATACCCCTTATGGTCAGTTAGAATCAATAACCCAGCCAGATGGTAGTGTCACTAAATTTGCTTACAACCAATTGGGTCAGCGTGTATTAACCACCTTGCCTGATGGCCAAACCATTACCCGTAAATACAGCGTGGCGGGTTTGCTGCAAAGTGAAACCTTTGGCGACGGTCGCACCGTACTTTACAGCTATGACAAATTTGGCCAGCTAACCCAACACATAAATAAAGATGGTCAAGTCACTAAATTTGTATGGAACGAGCAAGGCGAGCTTTTAGCCAAGCACCATAACGATGAGCTTATTCGTTACAGTTACGACAGTCTAGGCCGTGTAAATGCCACCATTAATAACGCAGGTTTGTTGACTCAATATAAATACAATGAGCACGGCCAGCTTGCGCAAACTATTGCTTTTGACGAAAAAGCTCCTGAGAACAAACAGCATCAACATTTTAGTTACGATGATGCAGGGCGGTTAATTAGCTCGCAAAACAGTAAGGGTGATACCACCGAGCAGCACTTTGAAGGGCTAAGCCAGCCACATTGTGTTATTCAGCCCGATGGCAGTGCACTGCATTTAACTTACGATAAAGAGCGTAACCTAACCGCTATCGAACGTAGCGACGGCCATGTATACCGCATAAGCTATGACGCTAACGAAAACCCAACGCAAGTAACTGGGTTTGACGGTACGCTACAGCAATATAAATACGATGCCTGTAACAGGTTAACCTCTGTTACACAAAGCGATAAACGCCACGTAAAAATAGAGCGCGACAGCCTAGGCCGCGTAACTGCACAACATGCAAGCTTGGCAAGCGACTCACATATCGTTAATAACGCCAATTATTACAGCTACACAAAGCAAGGTAAAATAGCGCGTGCACATAACGCACAATCAACACTTAAACAACGCTTTGATAAAGGCGGGCGACTACTGCACGCCGAGCAAGTACATAACCAGCAACAAGCGCATACCTTACAATACAGCTACGACGACTACGGCAGACGCCAAACACTGACGCTGCCAGACTCAAGCACGCTTAACTACAGCTACAATAAGTTTGGTCAGCTAAGTGCTATTCACTTACACCAAGCCAACAGCACGGCTGTTGAACTTGCAGCGCTTAGCTATGACAGTCAAGGTAATATCCAAACGCAAAAGTTTGGAAATGACATAACCCTTACTCAACAGTTTGATGTATTCAACCGCTTAACGCAGCAACAGTTAACCCATCCTGCGCAAGCACTATTTGATATCTGTACGTACAATTACGACAGCGTAAACCAGCTGATTGCGCGTAAAGAGGAAGGGGTTAGTAGCCATAACATTAATTTTGAGTACAACAGCCTTGGCCAGTTAATTCAGCAAAATCTAGCCAGTGGTGAGAACACAAAAACTACCCAATACCAGTGGGATAGCTTTGGTAACCCAGTTAGCCAGTCAAGGGTACAAAATAACGAATTAGCCGAGCAGCAAACGACTCAGCACAATGATAATAGCGATGCTAGTGACGCCAGCAATAAGATTGAAAGCAACCAGTCAGAAAGCACACATAATGTAATTCATAGTGAGTATAACGATTCAAGTGCAGCAACGCTTGCTAGTGATTTAAGCGAAGACGATGGGGTTATTACAGGCATCACTGATGCCGACCGCCTAACCCACTTTGGCGATAGCGACTTTCATTATGATGAGTTTGGTAACCAAATCCGCGAAACCGGCAAAGGCATAAAAACCCGCCGCGAATACAACGCGTTTAATCAGTTAAGCTGCTTTAACAACAACGGCACGCTTACCCAATACGATTACGACCCACTTGGGCGTCGTATCGGCAAGCACACCGAGCAGGGCAAAATTGACTACATTTGGGATAACGACCAGTTAATTGGCGAATACCAACACGGTGAATATACCTGGTATATCAACCTGCCAAATCAATTCCACCCAGTTGCGCTTATTAAACAAGATGAGGTGTATTACTACCACCTAGATCAACTGAATACGCCTCGTTTTGTAACCAACAACAAAGCAGAAGTGGTATGGGAAAATCAAGCCGATGTGTATGGTTATGAAGAGTCAGAAGCCGAGTCTGGCACTAACAAAGAAAGTAGCTTCACTCAGCCTATACGCTTTCAGGGTCAGTATTTAGATGAAGAGAGCGGCCTACATTACAACCGCTACCGCTACTACAGCCCCAAACAACAGCGCTTTATAAACCAAGATCCAATTGGTTTGGTGGGTGGTATAAACCACTATCAATATGCACCGAATCCGGTTAATTGGTTTGATCCTTTTGGGTTATTGTGTAAAGAGGGTGTGAAAAAGCTTTCTAAGATGATAGGCGACATCGTTGATCCAGCAACAAAAGCCAAAATATTAAAAATTGCTGAAGACAGTTCTCCAGCAGATGCCAGAACGGGTAATATTAAAGTAACAAGACCTAATGGTGAAAACAGACTTGAGCATGAATACAGTATCGAATCTATGGATGTTGATAACGGTAAAATTACTTTAACACGAGAAGTAGGCGATAAAGTGATTGAAACTACGATGAGCATTGAACAGTTTGTTGGTGGGCATGTTATTGATGGCAAAGTGGTAAATGAAGAATGGTCTCGTGAAACAGGAACGTTGACTGAGAATGAGTTAAAACTTAACAAAGCAACTAAAAAGGCAGGCAGTAAACGGACTGTTTATTCTCTTCCTGTAACGTTGAAAGAGAATGTAGATACTCGTGATGAGGAAATGGTCGAACGAGATAAACACAAGGCAAAAGCTTCACCAGAAGAAACACAACGTTATAACGACCAAATACCAAAGATTAACAATGAATCAGCCAAAATTGGCGAAAAGGCTGCTGATGCAGCGATTAAAACACAATACCCTGGTTATACTCGTATTCATCCAACGAGCTTAGATAGTTCTACATCGGTAAAGGGTAACTTTGATATGGTTTATGAAAATGCTGATGGTGATGTCATTATTGTTGAAGCCAAGGGGGGCAGTAGCCCATTAGGTAAAATGAAAATTGGTGATGAATATTATCAACAAGGCACAACGAAGTATGCAAAAGCCATTACTAAAAATATGGCAGGTAGTGAGAAAGAGTCTGAATTAGATGCAGCTGAGGCAATTTACAACGCTGGAAAAAAGAATAAAAAGATTCAATATTTACACGTTAAGACGCCCATAACTAAAACAGAGAATGGCTCGCTCGTCGGCAGTGTTGAAACTACCGAGTTCGATATTGAAAAAATGACATAGTAGGTTATATATGATTATAAATCGCAATTACATTCCAAAATTTGAAAAAATATCTCTTAAAAGACGTTTAAAGCGATTAAAACAAGCTTATGAAGAAATTGCAGAAGACATTGAAATTAAAAGAGACAATTTATTAATGATATCAGAGGATATGGTTAACCTAGCTCGCTGGTTGACTTGGGAAGTTCAAACTCCCGAGATAGAAAAAGAGTCAGCAACAGCGTTACGATATGCATCAAAAATGTACGCCGCGTTCTTAAAGCTTGCAGAGCAGCCAGAGCAAGAGCAAACCTTTAAAATATATAATTTACCTGAAGTAACGTGGAATGGTAAAGGTATGTTAGAAAACGGTTATGCAGCTCCATCAGAATGGATTGATGCCTATTTTTTAGCGGTGATTACTCGCGATACTGAAAGTATGGATAGCTTGGCAAATTTCCCTATAGAAACTATGAAACAAAGTGCGACACAAGCAGGCCCCGTTTCTTATAAGCTCGTTGAAGTTTTTCAAGCTTACCACCATCATCAAGCCGATTACCCAAAATTGCTTGACGAGTGTATGGGAATGGCTGTTAAGCAAAATGATGACTGGGCGATATATATTGCTTTCGGATACCTAGAAACGCTAGCTGCTTTATCACCAGCAACTTTTGATGTTGGTTGTGATTTTAATGAAGCACTTGCCAAAAACGTACAAGCGCAAGAGCGCTATCACATTTATGAGGCAGGTCCAGATCATGCCCCTGTAGATTCATTCTTACCCCTGCAATTACTCGGCATGGCGTGCATGTGGCACGATATGGGTAATGAGGTAACGGTTAAAAGTGATTCATTACCGCGTTTTTTAATTAATGGTACTTATTTTAAATAATTAGAAATATAGGTAAGGAGGCCCAAACCACTATGTTTGGTTTAATAAAAAAATACAGTGTACACATGTGCTCTGAAGTTAAAGGGGTTATTACTTTAAACGGTAATCCAGTTGAAGGTGTTTTAATTAATCGCAGTCTGGAATTTGCACACAAAGTTGAAAAAGAAGATCAGGTAATAACAGCTCCTGATGGTTCATTTTATTTACCTGAAGTCGTTATTGAATCAAAAATACCCGGTGATATGTTCTCGCATGAGGTTACTTATCAAACTATTACTGCTGTATATGCTGATAAAAAATACAAACTTTGGGGTTCAAAGCTAAGCGGAATAAGTGAGCCTAGTGAATACAAACAAAAGCTGAGCAGTTTAAATGCTGATTTAGATTCTACAGAAGTAAACTTTGTTTTTCCTAATCATGAAAATCCAAATTTGGAGTTTGATGGTTCAAGTATTTGTAGATGGGAACATGATTTTGAAATTTATGAGATAGAAGATAGCGAAGATTACTTTAAAGATTTTTAAATAGAAAAGGACTTTACATGAATATTTTATCGCCAAGTGTAGCGGCACAATTAGCTGAATTTGCATATGACAGTATTGCAGCAGTATCAAATAGCTCATCAACCATAGAGCCGAGTAGAATAATAAGTAAGCACTTTGTGTTTGATTCAAAAAAATCTGCTTTTACAGGAATTTCAGGTACTGTGGCTGAACACGTGCTAAATCATGCAACGGGTTTTGGCTTTTTTGGAATTGGTTCTAAAGAAGGCGCTCATAAAGGTGAAGTTGTACTAACTTTTCGTGGTACAGCAGGTATTGCTGATACTTTGACGGATTTACATTGTGGTTTAACTGTTGGGCCAAATTATAAAGCAGTTCATGCTGGGTTTAACCGTACTTTTGAGTCTATCAAGCCTCAGTTAAAAGCTATATTGAGTAAGGTAGGTGGTCGCCCCGTTCATTGTGTTGGCCATAGCCTTGGTGGGGCATTAGCAACGCTAGCAGCAAATTGGATTAAAGCGCAATATAAAGTGCCTGTAAAATTATACACTTTTGGTTCTCCAAGAGTTGGTCATAACCCTTTTGCTATTCAAAGTGAAACCAGCCTAAATGGAATTTATAGGGCAGTACACCGAAGTGATCCTGTACCTATGGTTCCTGTTTGGCCATTTGTTCATGCAGGGAATGAGTACAGAATAAGCACATGCGTATCACTTACAGGTGCTGCACATAAAATGGCGGGAAATGCGCCTGGATATATCAATACCGCATCTCGTTATCCTGATTATAAGAGCATGGAAAAGGGCTCTTTATCTAACTTAACGATGACACGTCTAAAATACAACAATCGCCACCATGCTTCTTTTAATGCTCATTGGGCTGAAAAAATAACGAGCGCTTTACTAACGTTACTAAGAGAGAGTGGCAAAATCACGAGTATTCTTGCTCAAGGTGTGGTTGCTGGAACGCTAACTATTTATGATGCTTTAGCTCGTAGTCTGGTTGAAATATCTAAAATGTCATCTAAATATGCTGAAGATTGTCAGGGGTTATTAGGGCATATTCTTAACTTTGTTGGGAAGCCTGGCGTGATAGCTGTTGATTATACATACGCGCAAGCTAAGCGAATTTTGTATTGGATGTTAGAAAAACTAAATCAGGTAGTGATAGCAGCTGTAAAAGTATCTCCTTACATGGGTATTGGATACTAACATTGCTTTAAAGGCTCAGATAACTTCTGAGCCACTTAAATAATAAATAAGATTAGCTATAAAGAATTGAAAGGAACCTATTTCAATTGGTTGAAATTTAAAAACCTCTAGTTATTGTTTTTACTCACTTCGAAAGTAGCTGTAATCACATAAATAAAAAACAAGGATAGGTAATGAATAAAATAAACACGGATGTAAATTACAGAACAATGGCCGGTAATGCACGTTTAGTTATTATTGCCGAGTCGAGCCATAACCCAGTATCTTACAAATATGAGGCTATAAAGGCCTTAAAACAGCTTAAGGCGGCTGGCTTCACTCATTTTGCAATGGAAATGCTACCTACAAGAATAAAGGACAAAATAGATTTTTATCAGCGGACTGGTAAGGGATTTGACGTAATCAAACAGCATTTCAAATCAAAATGGAATTGGACTAATGCTTCAAGCACAGGATATGGGGAGTTAGTAAAAGCGGCTAATTCTCTAGGGATGAAAATTGTTCCTTTAGATATGCCTATTGAAATGATGGATGAGATTGACGGGCGTTGTAATTGGGAGCAAGCAGACACCGGTTCATGTACTGACTCTCATATCGAACGAAACCATATGTGGGCAGATATTTTAAATAAAAATTTAAAGTTAGAAGAAGGCTCCCGAATTGTTGCATTTATGCATAGGTACCATGCGTTTCATGCTGGCAATAAGCATATTGGAATTGACTCTATTATGTTAAATTCAAAAGTTAGTCGTATTAGTATCATAGAGTACATCGGTGGATCTACCTGTATTGACAATGGTGTTTGTAAGGGGGAGGGTGATGTCGATAAACCATTAAGGGAAACTTATTTTTATAGGAAAGGAACGTATATACCTTCGTCTTTACCTTCTTACACAGTTCATATTCCTGAAAAAGCCATTTTAAGGAAATGATAATATGGCTAAAATTTTATTAATATTGATTCTTATAGCGCCTTCCATTAATGCCGCAGGGCCTCGATGGGATAATTCAATAGATATAAACGCTCCTGATTTAACTGTATCAGCTGCCGCAGAGCAGTGCCATAAAAGCTTAATTAACGCGCCTGAGTATCTCGAAGAGTGGTGTGAAAAAGCTTATGAAATGGGATACTGGAAGGCACTGGTTACACTAAGCCTTCATAATGGAGATGGAACTCGATTATTAAAGGAGGCCAAAAAGCGGGTTGCGGCAAAAGAGCCAAAAGCTTATTCAACTTTAGCTTGGTTATATGGCAGTGGTATGTTTGTGGAGCAAGATATTAATTATGCTATTTCCCTTTACAAAGAATTTTTAGCATTAGATGCAGAATTGCCAAATTCGTTAGTTGCGGCTGCGCACTTTAAGTTAGCAAACTTATATGAATCGCAGCAGAATTGGCTTGCAGTAAATGAGCATGCACAATATGTTATTGACCACAGCCCTTTAGCTTATGATAAAGAACGAGCTGTTGATTTGTTAGAGTTAGCTAAAAAAGAAATTTTGATTAAGAATAAATCATTGAATGAATAGACTAGACACCCATTCTAATTTTGCAGTTTAGTAAACAAAGTACTACCACTTTATATAGCTTTTCGTTCGGCGTGCATTTTGTATAGTGATGAGCATTCTACAGGTCAACCCTCAATTTTCGTAGAGGCTGAGTTGAAGATAAGTTGCTTAAGCTCGAAAGGTGTTTTGTATTGATGTATGTGTTTACGCAGTTTTGAGTAACCACACTCAACACGCAGAGATAACTATAAGATTAAAGTTGTAATGAAATATGTAAGTCGATGCGCTTATCTAAGCGAGCTAATATAGAGGGAATGATTTGTTTTTTAGTGATAAGCAAAAAAATAAAGTGGAATTTTATGCACTTGTATATGTAATCTCGTTTTTATTGCCATTTCCTGCTTCGCTATATTCTGTTGCATTATCTCAATTAGGTGGTGTAGCACTTTGGCTGATTGGCTCAATAACATATATGATTGTTTACCTGCGAGTCGTGTCAGAATTACCAAAAGAAGATAGGTATTTTGTTACATGGGGTCAAGCAAGCTATTTTCCTCAACTGCTTTTTAAAGTAGCCCCTGTATTAATATTTATACTTCTTTGCTTGTTGGGAAGTTTATAGTGTTTAAAAACGATGAGGTGTTTTTATTATTTCCCCCATGGAAGCTTTTACGTAGGTTCTTATTAGTAACGGTTATCTTACTTATGGGAACTGTTTATTCAGGCATGACATTGTTAACACAGTACTTTGATACAAGTCCTGAGTGGCTGTTGGGCATTTTGTTTTCCGTTGGAATTATGTTTTGCCTTTTAAACTTTAAAGTTAGTCAAGGCTCTTTTCTATGTGCAAAGATATTGAAATACTATGCTCTATTTTTAGCTTTGATTTGCTTACCATCATTTATGATTTTAGAGGGAAGTGGTTATCATATAGCTACAGTTGCTAATATAGCCTTTATGCTGCTGTCTTTTTATTTAATTAAGGGAAATAAATACCAAGGCTTAATAAAATATCAATATAATTTTTTTAAGGATATAGAAGACGCTCGGGCCGCTGTTGAAAAAGAGATGGCTAAAGGAAATAAGAAGAAGAAAAAGTAAGGCTGCATAGCTTTGCTTATTTAATTGAAATATAAAGGAACATAGAGAAATTGTGGTGACGAGTATGTTAGCCGCGCAATGCCATTATGGCGTGGGGTTAAGGAATGTTATTCAAAAAGTGAAGAATGTAACTTCACTGCAAAAGCGCTTTTATTTGCAATGAGTTATGAATATGCAGTTGCTCCTTACAGCTCTGAGAATAATGACGCTATTGAATTTTATAAATGGTGTTTTGAAAATTTAAATAAAGATCAAGGATAGGTAATGAATAAAATAAACACGGATGTAAATTACAGAACAATGGCGGGCAATGCGCGTTTAGTTATGTTAGGCGAATCAAGCCATAGTGCTGCTGGCTATAAATATGAGGCAATAAAAGCGATTAGGCAGTTAAAGGCTGCGGGTTTTACACATTTTGCTATAGAAATGCTGCCTAGCTCGATGCAGGAAAAAATTGAACTGTATCAACGAACAGGTAAAGGCTTTAACATAATACAGCAATATTTTGATAAATATTGGACACATGGTGATTTTACTCCTCAAGCCTATGGTGAGCTGGTAAAGGCGGCACGCAATGCAGGAATGAAGATAGTTGCATTGGATGTTTCTGTAGAAACGATGGAAGTAATGGATAGTGTATGCCCATCGAAAAAAGCTGTGACTGGGGAATGTTTTGATGCGCATACGTTTAGAAACGATCTTTGGGCTTACAATTTAGCTACAATCCTCAAGAGATCTAAGCAGAATAAAATTGTTGCTTTTATGAGTCGATGGCACGCAGTTAAGAATTTAAAGTATCAAATAGGTATTGATTCTTTAATTAAAGAGCACGGTATTCAAAATGTTCGTTTTATTGATTTTATTGGTGGCTTATCTTGTTACAGCGACAGGCCGTGTAAGGGGATGTCTAGCCAACAAGAGACTTTGAAAGGACAATACTTTTACAAAGAGGGCTTTCCGTATGAAAGTACGGTTAAATCATTTCAAGTCCACCTTCCAGAAAAGCGTATTAATAATGATGGATCATTCCAATGGTAAAACCACTAGTGACATTTGTGTTAGCAATTAGTTTTTTTACTTTTACGGATGTTAAAGCATCTATGTTTCCGAATATTGATATTAATGATCCGAACTTAACCGTTGAAACTGCAGCTAAGCAATGCGAAAAAAGCTATATGCATGCACCTAACAAATTGGAAGAATGGTGTGAAAAAGCTTACGAAATGGGTCACTTAGAGTCCTTGTATTATATTGGTATGTATACTGGGGATGGTTCTCGTTATTTGAATGAATTAAATACTCGAATTGAACAAGGTGAAGCTAATGCTATTAACACATTAGCTTGGTTATACCAGAGTGGCCGTTTAGTTAAAAAAGATTTAAGTGAAGCTTCACGCTTATATAAGCTTTATCTAGAACAAGAAAATAACCAAGCAATTAAACTTAAAACTTCTACACATTTTGAGTTAGCCACAATTTATAGAAAGCTGAGTATGTGGGATGAAGTAATAACTCATACTCAATATGTAATTGATAATGCAAAAAGAGAGGGTCGTAGGGAGCTTGCACAGAGATGGCGAGATGAGGCTGAAACATATTTGAAAGAAAGTAATTTGTGAGTTTACACTTGTATTTAGCTTTAGAAACGCAAGCAATATAATTAAAGTTGTTATTCAGAGTGTTACCTGGCGCAGTCAGAATCAATTTAAAGTAGAGCAATGTGACGTGATAAAGTATTTATTAATTAGTACACTGTTTATTTTTAGCTTAATTAGTAATGCCGCTGGCCCTCGATGGGATAATTCAATAGATATAAATGCTCCAGATTTGACTGTATCAGCTGCCGCAGAGCAATGTCATAAAAGCTTAATCAACGCGCCTGAGTATCTTGAGGAGTGGTGTGAAAAAGCTTATGAAATGGGATACTGGAAGGTACTGGTTACACTAAGCCTTCATAATGGAGATGGAACTCGATTATTAAAGGAGGCCAAAAAGCGGGTTGCGGCAAAAGAGCCAAAAGCTTATTCAACTTTAGCTTGGTTATATGGCAGTGGTATGTTTGTGGAGCAAGATATTAATTATGCTATTTCCCTTTACAAAGAATTTTTAGCATTAGATGCAGAATTGCCAAATTCGTTAGTTGCGGCTGCGCACTTTAAGTTAGCAAACTTATATGAGTCGCGGCAGAATTGGCTTGCAGTAAATGAGCATGCACAATATGTTATTGACCACAGCCCTTTAGCTTATGATAAAGAACGAGCTGTTGATTTATTAGAGTTAGCTAAAAAAGAAATTTTGATTAAGAATAAATCATTGAATAAAAACTGATATAAAAAGGAGCTATAAACGCCAAACTTAAGGCGCTATAGAATTATTATGGAACAACAACACCAACATACACTAACCAACCTTGTATACGATATTTACGAGGAGCCAACTAAAATTGAAGAGCATCAAGAGCTTATTCAACCATTATTAAGCGATTTAGTCGCAAGTGCGCCTGCGGGTTTTGAAGGCATGGCGACGATGATCAATACTCATATTTCAAACGGATTTAAGTTTAAAAACCCTAAAATACAAAAGTTTGAGCTTGAGTCGGGCTTATTAAAGCTTAAAACCTACCTTCAAAAAATAAACCTTTAATTAGTTTCGAAATTGCCAATACTCTAGGCGCAGTGTGTTGGCTGTAATCAAGGATGATAAATGACTCTTATAAACACCTGCATTTTAATGCTGTTTTTACAGCCATTATTTGTTTATTTAGCACTTTTTAAACAGTCAAAATACAGCGTTGAGCCCAAAAGCTCGTTAGATAATGAAGATTCAATGTTTTTATTTATTGCCCCTGGTTTATCGGTTTTTTACCTTGATCAGTTTTGGGTTGCGCTGCTTTATTTAGGTAGTGTGTGCTTATTGGGTGTATTGCTAGCTAAAATTGTAGAAAGCAAAGCAAACAAGCGATTGACCAGAGACGATTCAATAGGGTTTATGGTCGCCAGTTTTATCTTTTTTGGAATGATAAAGTTAATTATTGTTGCGGCTGCGTATTTTTTTACCGATGACGCTTCAAGCGCGATAACAGAAGGTTTAAGCCCAGTTAAAGAGCCCTCATTGACGATTAGCCAAATGTTTAGTGTGGATTATTTGTATAGCCAGTTTAAACCTACGGTTTATTTTTTAGCATTAATGGTCGTGACCTTAGTGCTCAAAATTATTGAGTATAAGTTTTCTCTGAAGGAGGCGCTTTCAGGCATACTTATTATGCTAAGTGCTATATTAGTCGGTATTTCTCCACTATTTGGCGAAGCTTATATATTAGGTTTAATTGCTAACTTTTTTATCTTTTTTATAGTGTGTTCTACATGTATCGAAATAGACAAAATAGGGGATGCATCGGGTGGCGCTATTGCTATTTTATATGGCTATATATTAATGATGGGACTTGGGTTTAGCATTATATGTAAGCTGGTTTATGAAGTGTTTTTTTAGGGAAAGATTTATTGCTTGTTTTTTGCTCTAAATGCTTGCAGTGCGCTTTGTACCCAATTAGAATAAATTTTAGTTGAAATGGAAATTTCATTAACGCTGATAGTTAAGAGTTTAAAACGTCATTAAATAGCAATACGACACGTGTATTTTGAGTTTAATAGTTGGGAGCTTGTATATTTTGTTATCACGTTTTAAAGCTCACATTTTGGTAATTATATCTATTGCTATTATTTTTACTACAACACAGGCTTATGCAGATATATTTGGTTTTTTTAATAAGCAGGATTTTGTTTTATCGGCTCCGATGAAGGGGCAGTTATTAGATAAAGGGCAGCCTGTTGCAAATACTAAGGTTGTACGTGCGCTTACTTATGGTGATGAGTATAAAGATGAAGCAATAACCGATGATAATGGTTTTTTTACCTTCACAGAAAAATCTATAAAAACGAGTAAGCCTGCAAACATGTTTGATAATGAATCACTGGTTCAGCATGTTTATTTAGAAAATGGTACGCCTGAGGGCGTTGTTCTTTGGTACATAACCGTGTCTATGCACGATGGGAGTGATACCCTAAAAAACTTACTCGCTGACTTAGAGTGTGATATTGCCAAAGACCCACAAACATACGACATACCTATAGAAGAAGCGCCAGAGCACTTCTTTACGGTATATGGTGCATGCATTTGATTTATTGGAGATTATATTTTTGATGGAGCGGTTTAAGTTGCCATTACTCATTGTAGTTGTGGCTATTCTAATTTTATTTACTACAACACAGGTTTTTGCAAATATGTTTGGTTTTTTTAGTAAGGAAGATTTTGTGTTATCAGCTCCAGTTGAAGGGCGCTTGCTTTTTGATGAGCAGCCTGTTGCTGGTAAAAAGGTATTTCGTAGACTAAATTATGGCGATGAATATATTGATGAAGTAACAACAAGCAGTGATGGTCGTTTTTCTTTCCCTAAAAAAGTTATCAAAACATCAAAGCCATCAAACATGTTCGACAACGAATCTGTTATACAACACATATACACATTAGATGAGAATGCAAAGGAAGTTACTATTTGGGCTGTTAGGCTATTTCCTTATGAGCATAAAGATACGCTAACCAAATACTTAAGTAATTTGGTTTGTGATATCGCAAATGAGCCAGAAACGTTTGATATAGCTGCTAAAGATAATAAGCAGCATACATTTGCGGTTTTTACCACCTGCAAGCTCTAACGTTTAAAACCAATAAAAGGATTTAAAATGAATACGTTAACACCTACTCAGGCAGTCCAATTAGCATCACTTGCTTATGATGCTAAAGAATTAAAAAATACAAAACTATTAAATGGGCTATTGCATGCATCCTTACGAGATCAGTTTGATTTTTCTATCAATAATAGATCCATACAAGGTGTGTCAGGCGGGTTTTTCTCTCATTTATTTGGTTTAAGAACTGGGTTTGGCCTTGTTGCACACGGTAAAAATTCATTTCAAGGTGATTCAGTAATCACTATTCGTGGCACTGCTTCTCTTAGAGATGGCCTAACAGACGCGCACTTTGGTTTAAGCGGTGGCTCTAACGGCAGTATGGTACATGCTGGGTTTAATAAAACCTTTTATAGTATGAAACCTGCACTACAAGAGTTCGTTGCTGCAAATATAAGAGATAAAATGACCGGCTGTGTGCACATTGTTGGTCACAGTTTAGGTGGTGCATTGGCTACGCTTTCAGCCGATTGGATAAAAGCAGAGTATTCGTTGCCGGTTAAATTATATACGTTCGGCTCACCAAGAGTGGGGCTTGATAACTTTTCACGCGCTGCCACCTCTCGTATTGATAAAATATACCGCTGTACACACGGCGCTGATCCAGTTACAAAAGTGCCTTTGTGGCCATTTTCACATGCGCCCTACAATGGCCAAGAAATTCGTCTTGATAATGGTCAGGGCCTTAAAGGCGCAGCCCACAAGTTAAGTGGTACGCCAGGCTATGTTAATACTGCAAACAGTAATGATTGGGGCAATTTAACTGTAAAAGCAAACCACTTTTTAAGCACACCGGTACGCTTAAAGTTTGAAGACAGAAACCAAGCTTCATTTAGTTCGCATTGGGCAGATAAACTTGGCGCTGCGTTAGTTACCTTATTAAAAGATTCGGGCTACTACAGTGCTGTTGCGGCGCAAGCAGCCATAGGTACAGGTTTAACTTTTTACGATATGCTCGCGCGAACGCTTGATAAAATAGCCAAAGCGTCAGCTTCATTTGCAACACAAACCTTAGGTTTACTCGGGCACATGTTGGTGTTTGCTGGCAAAGTTATTAGTAAAGCCGTAGAGCTGACTTACAGTTTTATTAAATCGGTATTTGATTCAACTCTAGGGGCATTATATCGCGCTGCACGAGAAGGCTTAAATGGTTTAGATTAAGGTTTTATAAGCCTTAATCTCGCTCTAACAAAATAGCACCACTTTGGGTTTCACCTAAGTGGTCGTCTTTGTTATAAATAGGGCACTTACTCATTGATAAACACCCACAGCCTATACAGCCATCAACCCGTTCACGTAAACGTTGCATATAAGCAATACGCTCATCAAGTTTCTTTTGCCATAGTTTTGAAAGTGCAGACCAGTCTTTTTGTGTTGGTGTACGCTGCTCTGGTAACGTTGCCAGAGTTTGTTTAATTTCTTCGAGCGTAATCCCCATCGCTTGTGCTGCTTTTATAACTGCAACTCGCCTTAGTACATCTGGTTTAAAGCGTCGTTGATTGCCACTGTTTCGCCAACTGCGTATTAGCCCTTTATTTTCGTAAAAGTGCAGTGTAGATACCTTAACGCCACTGCGTTTAGCGACAAACCCAACCGTTAAGTTGGCTTCAGTAAGCTTTTTTTGTACCGCCATCACTTTAATTCCTTTTAAAAATTAAATTATTTCTTATTGACCTGAACTTAACTTGAGGTTTTAAGCTTTGCTCCATCATAAGAAAAGGAGCTAACCCAATGCAAGAAAAATCAGCACACAATATCGCAATCATATATTCAAGTGGACGTAAAAATGGCAATACTACCGCGCAAGTTAATGCCTATAGTAAGCAACAAAGCGGCATTGTTTTTTGCTTAGATGATTATGTTATTTCACCTTATCGCTACGATAAGCAGTATCACAATGATGATTTTTATAATTTGTTTGAAGTGTTACTTCGTTACGAACATTGGGTGTTCGCATCGCCTGTGTACTGGTATAACACCACGCCAAAAATGAAAGCATTTATAGATAGGATCACAGATTACATGGATGATGAGGCGTTAAAACCGAAGCTTAGAACTTTACGTCAAAAACAGTTTTCACTGTTGTCTAATGCTGCATCTCCCTCTGCGCCAGACGCATTTATCGATATGTTTAAACATACCTTTAATTATTTAGGAATGACTTTCAAAGCACATTCACATGTTCAGGCTAGTTAATCACGTTAAATAGCGTTAGGCTAAACAAAAAGTAAAAAGGATGATGTATGAAAACGTTACTTATTGGCTCAAGCTTACTTTTGGCTAGCTTTAGTACTCTTGCTGCAGAGCTTGTGCCTGTTATTAAAGACTATGATTATTTTTATAATGTGCCCGAGCATGTGTCTGATTTAAGCCAAGTGCAGTTTAAGCAACAAGGCTATACATTGAATCCGTTTTAATGAATATTTTGTGTTTTGGTGATTCGAACACCTTTGGTATTTCTCCTGTTGATGGGAAACGGTTGAGCGAAATTGAACGCTGGCCTACTTTATTAAAGCAGCAGTTGGGCACCGGCTTTGAAGTGATTGAAGCTGGGCAGCCTAATCGTACCTTAGTGAATAACCCGCCATTTAGCGGCGATAAATCAGGCGTAAAGTATTTAAAACCTTACCTGGAAGTGCACACCGTTGATGTTGTTATTATTGCGCTTGGCACCAATGATTTAAAAGCCCGTTTTGCACTGTCTGCTATCGATATTAGCAAAGCGCTTGAGGAGTTGATTTTAGCCATTAAAGCCTTTTATCATTGTAAAACAATACCAAAGATTATCATTATAAGCCCGCCCAAGGTTCATGAAGTGGGAAGTTATAAAAGTATTTACGCAGGTGCAGGTATAAAAGCTGAACAATTATCTATTGAATTTAAAGCCGTCGCCTATCGTCATACGTGTGTGTTTTTAGATTGTTATCCGCTGATACAATCTTGCAATAAAGAGGGCATACATTTACCTGTTAGTGAGCATAGAGAGCTTGCTAATAGGTTGACATCTATAATAAAAAAGCCGCAGTATATTAATCACCGCGACTTTAATTTATTACTTAGGGAGTGTATTAAAATGCGTAACTAACACTTAAGCGTGTTGTACGTGGCATAATGTAACGGCCATTGGGGGCGTCGGCATTGCGCGGGTCGCCTTCAGTGATACCTTGCTCGTCGGTTAGGTTATCTATGGCTAATTGCAGTTTAATGCCTTCCATTGGTTCAATAATTAAACCTAAGTCTACTTTTTCGTAGCCATCAAGTGTCACGGTGTTTTCGTTATTACCAAAGCGGTCATCCACTGCTGACAAAGTACCATATAAAGTGGCATACATGCCGTCTACTTCAAAGTCATAGCTTGGTGTTACACGTACTTGCCATTTAGGTTGGCGCTGTGCGTCGTTACCTTTATTTTCAGGGCTTTCAGTGATTTCGGTCTGTTGTAATGTGGTATTTAAATTAACAGAAAAGCCAGATTCATGATTAAAGTTATAATCAAGTTCAACACCATACGCTTCGTTGGTTAAAATTTCAGCCGGCACACCCGGGCGACTTACAAAGGTATCGCCTTTTACTTCATTGACAAAAAAGGTGGCGTAGAAGTCGGTAGAGTCTGAAATAAGTTTGTAACCTAGTTCGCCCTGCGTTACTTCTTTAATTAGTTTTTCACCCCCTTGGTATGCGCCAAAGTTATCTCTAAAGTCATCAAAATATGGCATTTTATAACCACGGTTAACACGTGCAAACACGCCCATGTCGTCATTAATTGAATAGTTTAGACCGGTTGTCCATGAGGTTTTACTTTCATCGTAATCAACAGTTTTAGTGATAATACCGTCAAGGTCTTCATCAACACTGTATTGCACGTCATGGTTTTCTTTGCGTACACCTAAATCAAGTGTAAATGCATCTGCAAATTTGTATTGGCCTGTAAAGTAAAAAGCATTGGTGCGTGCATCGCCTGTTGAGCTAATATCGTAATTAAAACCACACCCGTCAGTGCTTTGGTTACATTCAATGCCATTTAATGACTCACCACCGGCTTCCAGCACGTGATACGCCGTATTACCTAAGCTCCACCAATCGCTCGCAGATGTGCTTGCGGTGTAATAACCAAAAGTGGCCGATAAATCGCCAAATTGCTTTGAAAGGGCTAAGTCGTTAGTAAACGAGCTTATTTCTTTTAATACTACCCAGCGACCCAGTTGCTGAATCGCGGTATCACTAGCGTATTCGGTATCAGTTACCGCACCGAATGCCGTTTGGCCATTGTCGGCCACTTCACCAACGGTTGTTGCTGAACCATTAGGTACTAGGCCAAATGTATTGGCATCGCCTTTGGTAATATTGAAGCGATCAATAAATTGCCAGCCATTATCAAATTCAAGTTTAATACTACCGCCGGATACATGGCCATCCCATCCTCGGCCATCACCTAGGTCAATGTCGTGTGCTTGCGCATTTGGGCCGGTAAAAATCGTCGCTTGACGGTTTAGTGTGCCAAGTTGGGTATATTCAGCATCAATGCCATTAACATTGAGTGGTGTTGGTAAGTACCATGCGCCATGATCGTCTGTTTGACGGGTATAAAAGTTAAGCTCGCCATTGTCTAACTCTTTAGTAATGTTAATTGTAAATTGGCTGCCTTTTTCAGAAGTAAAGCCTGCATCACGAATACCCGGTGAGCTTTTAACATAGCCGCCTACCATAAAATATAGGTCGTCAGTTATTTCACCACTTACTACAGCATCAACACGCTGTAAGTCGTAATCTGAGGTGGTGTATTTAAACAAGCCTTGAGTATCTTCACTGCCACGTTTTAACCTAAAGTTGGTTGTTAAACCAGGCTGACCATTGGATAGCACAGGATTAGGACCACCACGCAGTGCTTCCATGGTTTCAATCGTTTCATCGATTCTAAATAGCGATGAGTTTTCTAAAAATGAAAGAGTAGGCGCGGGGTAAACTGGCGAGCCTTCAATACTGAGTGTTAAAAATGGCGCATCACCACCTCCTGGAAACCCACGCACAAATACGTTGGCACCAGACTCACCGCCAGAGCTTTCAACCCACACACCGGGAACGGCTTTAAATAAGTCAGCAGTACTTTTAGGTGATAATTTTATAATTTGTGATGAATCAATATTTGTTACAGCGTAGCTGGCATCAATTTTTCTGATCCCAACACCTGCGGGTGTACCAGAAACGACAATTCGCTCAACTTTTTTTTCTTTTGCTTGTTCTGCTGCAAGAGCAGCGTGTGTGCTTAGGGCTAAAGTAATTGCACAGGCTAGCATGCTTTTTGCTTTATTGAATTTCATGTGTGAGATCCCGTTTTTAGTGTGTTAAACAGTGTGTATTACAGCGAGATTGATTAAATTTTAATGTAAACAGGCTGTATAAATTGAAACTCTAGAGATAAATGCAAACGTTTGCAATATTTATTTGTAAATTATTTATTAATAAGGGCTGTTGTTTTATTGAGCGTAATTACACAAGAGCGTAATTTTTAAGTTAATGGGCAAGCCAGTAAAAAATAATAATGCTATATTGTCAGTAAGTTAGATATAGCAACAGCCGCAGTGGAGCGTTTAGGGTTTTATGAATAATAAAAAAATTAAATTAGCTGATTTAGCAAAGCTTGCTGGGGTGTCTACCTCAACGGTTTCGCGCGCGCTGAATAATAACCCGCTCATTAAGCAAGAAACCCGCGACAAGCTTCAGCAGCTTGCAAAAAAACATAATTTTAGCCTTAACACGGCGGCTAGCCGTTTGCGTACGCAAAAGACCAATGTTGTTGCCGTTATTATTAATCTTGATGAGCAAACCGAGCAGTCAATCAGCGATCCATTTTTACTCAAGGTAGTGAGCGAAATTAACCTTGCGCTTAATCAACAGGGGTTAGAGTTGTTGTTATCTAACTCTATTATGGCGCAAGATGACTGGGCTAATTACTTTATTAATGGCCGCCGAGCAGATGGCATTATTGTTGTGGGGCAAGGAAAAAACCAAACTAATATAGAAGCGGCTGCCGATGCGGGTATTCCTTTAGTTGTATGGGGGGATCCAAAAACACAAAGCAATTATCCTATTGTCGGCAGCGATAACTACTTAGGAGGAATGCAAGCGACCGCTCATTTAATAGAACACGGTGCTAAAAGTATTTTATTTTTAGGCGATCCTGAGCATGGTGAAATTAGTGAAAGGCATCGTGGTTACGCTGCTGCACTTTCTACTCATAAACTTGAGCAGCATGTTATATCCATTGATCTTACCAGTCGCTCTGCGTATCAAGCAATTAACCAGTTATTACGTGAAAAAGGGTTGTATTTTGACGCGATTATGGCCTGTAGTGACATGGTTGCACTGGGGGCGATGAAAGCGCTGAAAGAGCGCTACGTGAGTATTCCTAACGATGTGGCACTGGTTGGATTTGATGACATTGCCATGGCTGATATTAGCCATCCCTCTCTTTCTACGATTAAACAAAACACCCAATTTGCTGCGACTTTGTTAGTTAAAAAGTTAATACAGCAGTTTTCAGGTGAAAAAGCCGAATCACAAGTTATTGATATAGAATTAATTACTCGCCAGTCAAGCAAACGTTAATCTAGTATGCATGTATATAAATTGTTAAATTTAAAATGCAAACGATTGCAATAGTATTTGTTCTACACTAAACTCTGGATTTACTGACTAACACACACGGTAATTTACCCCTATTGGTAATTTGCTTTTTATAAAAGTTATGGCGTATGTAGCTATAAACGAGGCACGCAATGAGTAAAATAAAAATCACACTGGCAATTGCTGCAAGCTATTTTATTTTCGCAATACTATTAAATAGCGTAGGCACTGTTATTTTGCAGGCTATAAACACATTAGGGGTAAGCAAAACCGAAGCCTCGGTTTTAGAGGGGTTTAAAGACTTATCAATTGCAATAATGTCATTTGTTGTTGCTTCATTTATACCACGTTTAGGCTACAAGCTTGCAATGCTGCTAGCACTGATAGTTGTCGCTATAGCGTGTTTGAGTACGGCTGTAATAAGTGACTTTTACATGTTTAAAGTGTTATTTGCTGCTGTGGGTTGTGGTTTTGCGGTTGTTAAGGTGTCGGTTTATTCAATTATTGGCCAAGTGACTGGGGATGCAAATAGTCACTCATCATTACTAAACACGATAGAAGGCATTTTTATGGTGGGTGTATTAAGTGGCTATTGGGTATTCACCGCATTTATAGGCCCTGTTGATAGCAATGCCTGGTTGAACGTTTATTACGTATTAGCAGCGCTTACGCTTTTGGTGATTATCAGTGTCGTAATAGCACCAATAAAACCTGCTATTAAAGGTCAAAAAAGCACCTCTGGTTGGAATGACTTTATTGCTATGCTCAAACTTACCTATCAACCGTTAGTGCTGATTTTTATTATTAGTGCATTTTTGTATGTGTTAATCGAGCAAGGGGTAGGGACTTGGTTGCCTACATTTAATAATCAAGTTTTGCAATTACCAGTAGCTATTAGTATTCAACTAGCGAGTATTTTTGCCGCAGCTCTTGCTTTTGGGCGCTTAGTGGCGGGCCAAGTATTAAAGCATACTCATTGGTTTGTAGTACTTAGCTGTTGTTTAGTTGCTATGGCTGCATTGATCATTATTACCTTACCACTAACGGAAAACTTACCTAAAAGCGAGGTGAATAGTTTATTTGATGCGCCTCTGGCGGCGTTTGTTTTGCCATTAATTGGCTTTTTTATGGCGCCCATTTATCCGGTACTCAACTCAGTCATGCTCAGTGCGCTTCAAAAGCATCAACATGCTGCAATGACAGGGTTAATCGTTGTGTTTTCAGCACTTGGTGGCACCACAGGGTCGGTGATAACCGGGTATGTATTTGAGCACTTTAGTGGCCAGCATGCTTTTTATCTTTCACTTGTGCCCATTAGTTTAATTTTTATTAGCGTGATTATTTTTAAAAAACGCACCCATGCCATTTCACAACACGCAGTCAATAGTTAATAGATTAGGACAGTTATGAGTTTTTTTAATAGCCAATTATTTAAAGATGTACAAACACAGCACATATTTAGCGACTGTAAAACGTTTGCTGATGCAACCGCGCGTGTTGATTGGCAAAGTGCCTGTAAACAGTATGAGCAAATAGCACCCCTTAATAAAACTCAATTAAGAGACTTTGTTGATGCGCATTTTATAACAACGCCTTTATTAACAATGAAAGGGGCTGCAAATACCACCAGTGTAAAAGGCTACATAAACTCACTGTGGAGCGGCCTTCGACGTGAAGCCGATACACCCAAAGCTAATTCTTTACTCGCTTTAAAGCACAGCTATATTGTACCTGGTGGACGTTTTCAAGAAATTTATTATTGGGATAGTTACTTTACTGCGCTGGGTTTAATTGATGCAGATAAAAGTGATGTAGTAGAAGACATGCTACAAAACTTCATAGACTTAATTAACGATTACGGTTGCATTCCAAATGGTAACCGCAGTTATTATTTATCGCGTTCACAACCGCCGATTTTAGCGCTGATGGTTGATCTTTTATGGCAGCACACTCACAGTAAAACACATAATTTAGCTTGGCTTAAATTGTGTGTTGAAGCTTTAACAAAAGAGCACGCATTTTGGATGCAAGGAGCAGATACACTCAGTGATACGCAAACAAGTGTAAAACGCGTAGTAACAATGCCATGTGGTGGGGTATTAAATCGCTATTGGGATGATGAGGCGGCTCCTCGCGCAGAGTCATTAAGAGAAGACTTAGCGCTTGCATCAGGGTTTAGTGATGATAAAAAATCTGAGTTTTATCGTAATATTCGTGCTGCGTGCGAATCTGGGTGGGACTTTAGCTCGCGCTGGTTAGCCGAGTCAAACTTACTAAGCTCAATTCAAACGACAGATATTGTACCCATAGATTTAAATTGCCTACTTTACAATTTAGAAAATCAGCTTAGTAAATGCTTTAAATTGCTTGGTAATGAGCAACAATCACAAACGTACAGCAGCTATGCTGTAAAAAGAAAGTCGCTTATTAATCAATATCTTTGGAGTAATGAGAAGCGTTTTTTTGTTGATTATAATCATAAGCTATCTAAGCCGTCTGCTATTTTAAGTGCAGCGGCAAGTACCCCGCTTTTTGTTAATTTAGCCTCACAACAGCAAGCTGAACTGGTCGCAAACGTATTGAGCAAGCAGTTTTTAAAAGTAGGTGGTATTGTAACAACGGTTGTTGATACTCCACAACAATGGGACAGCCCGAATGGCTGGGCTCCATTACAATGGTTTGCGGTAAAAGGCTTGCGTAATTATGGTATTGATCAATTAGCTACACGCATAATGAAAAACTGGCTAACAATGGTAGAACAAGATTTTATTGAAAATAAATGCTTGCTCGAAAAATATAACGTATGCACACCGCAACAAAAAGCCAGCGGGGGTGAATATCAAGTACAACAAGGATTTGGTTGGACTAACGGTGTTACATCACGCTTTTATACCCTTTTATAGGGTAACTAAACTCATTGGCTTATACCAAAAGAGCATTGTGTTTTGTAGTTAATTTAGGTAATGTGACGATTGTTGTAAATCTAATGTTTCAAGGATGAGTTATATGTTGCAAAAAAGCTCGGCTTTTATTAAGACAACGCTTCAATCGTCTTTCCATTCTCAAAACTACACAGTTATTTTAAGAACACTTCAAGCCATTTTTGGTGATATAAAAATGGACAGTACTATCCCACATATTGATCAGCGTGGTGCTTATGACATTTTTCTAATTGATGGATCTCAAAATGATTGGCAGGACTTGATCCCAGCAGATTTAATTTGTTTGGCTAAACAGTATAAAGTTGTGCTTTTTAATGTAGAACTAGAGCAAGTATGTGAAAAAAACTTATTACTCAATCATTTTAATGGGGTATTTTATAAATCGGCAGCAGCAGAAGATATATTTAAAGGCTTAGTAAGAATTTCTACTGGTGAGCTTTGGTTTGCTCGTAAAGTAATCTCTAAGGCCTTTAATGATATTCTAAGTGTGGCCTCTTCGTTTAGCTCCTTAAGCGAAGATATCACGTTAAATGAAGCTGACTATAAGCATTTAACTAAACGAGAAAAATCGGTTATTCATTTAATTGCACAAGGAGCGAGTAATAATAAAATAGCGGACAAACTAAATATTAGCGACCATACTGTTAAAACTCACCTTTATAGCGCATTTAAAAAAACTAATTCGCGTAATAGAGTTGAATTGGCCAATTGGGCGCAAAGATATATTTCAGTATTATTACCCGTTGAGAGCTAATCGTTATTTGTTTGGCCACATCAATGACGTTGTGGCCATCTGCAAGAGTAGGTTAAGTTGCCTGTTTAGCCCATAAGCCTTTATCAATACCTTTGGTGATAAGATCTGTAAGCGCCTTTTCTATTGCTTGCGTTACGCAAATGCTCATTGGTTCATTATCACTAAAGCCCGCCTCAGCTTCCGCCAGACGTTTATAGCTAACATACCTAAAAAAACCTGCTCGCATTTCTTGGCTCAATACTTTTTTGCTGGTGGCTACTGATAACAATACCTGGCCAGTTCTTACATCTACGGCACGTAAATAGATTGATATTGCATCTTCACGATATAGCTCTGATGCGCCAATACCAAAATATTCCATTCCTAAGCCACCCGTTTTTACATTGGTGTCGTAACTAATTATACCGCCTTCTAAAATGATTTTCGCAGTGGTTAACGGCGGTAGCTCGCCTTGATTAGGGTTAGTCGCTTGTGCCGCTCTAATTATTTTTCTCTCTGTTAAAATATTTTGTAGACCCTCACGTTCAACCGGCGTAAACCAGTCAGACTCATGTAATGCTTGCACTAGAATAGAGTTTGCACCTTGAGTGACGGCCGTTGAAAACGAGCTAACATTAGTTTGTGGCTTATATTGACCGGTTTGATCGCGAAATGAATAAACCGAGACTGGAATGCTGCCCGCAGGTTTAGGTAAGCTTTTTAAATCAGAAAAGACATCTGTTGGCTCTAACGTTACCGCACTTTGTTTTGACGGAGGGATTAAATTACCCATAGTAGAGCAACCACTAAGAGAAAGAGCGATTGTTATTATTATTAATTTATACATTATCCAAACCTCGGTACTTCGATAACCACAACCGAGTCATCAATTACATTTGTTATTCTAACCGTGATAGTGTCGGTTGTACTGGTGATCACTTCTATTTGATAATCACCACTCATAAAAATGGAGTCTTGATTAAAAACACTGTCTTCAATATTTTCCCCAAAAGCCATGTCGGTGATTTCTCTCACCATTCGATTTAAGTATGTCCGCTCTAATGAATCTTGAAACTGCTCTGCATACCCTTTTTCGACAACCGGCGCTTTATGTTTATTTTGTGCTTGTGCCTTACTAAGCAGCATATTGGCATTGAGAGGGTTGCCACCAAAACTCGGGTTAATAGGGGTATAAATAATTTCAGTTGCGGAGACTGAAAAGCTTAAAGTTGTTATTATTGTTAATGCTATTTTTTTCATTGTTACCATCCATTCAATGCCATATCAGGACTCGCTGTTTGCATATTCGATCGCGCCATGGCGTCCATTACAGAGTGCACTGCTTGCTCTACTCGCTCGTCCAAAGGCTCTAACTTTCGTCCCAAATGGGTTGCATAAATAATCTTATGATTCATGATTAAAACTAATTTAGTACCAGCACGGGGTATAACCGTTTCTTTTATTTCTACATTAAAGCCAGCTGTTGAAGGCAGTTCACGCCAATAATTTGAAAATTCACTGTAAAATTGATACCCAAAGCGACTAATACTTTTATTTAGTAATAATCCATCGATTTCTAAATCAGCACTGGCATTACTCAAAGGAGTAAAAAAAGTTAAAAGTATAAAAAGATAGATATATTGTTTATTTTTCATAGTTAAAATAAGGGAGAGGGTTACTCTCCCCGTCTCATCAATTACATTTGTGTAATTGTTGCTGTATTACCATCACCAAGTTGAGTGACAGAGAATGTACTGTTAAAGCCAATTACGTTACCTTCAACAGTGTTGTAGTTACCGGTTTGAGTAACAGAGAATGAAACGTTTTCACCGCCTAATAAAAACGCTGAATCTCCAGTTCCACCTACCCAGTTACCTTCGCCTTGCTGTGCAATATCAATAGAGTGATTACTGCCTTCTACCATTAAGTCAATAACGTTAATATCACCATTTTGAGCAATATCAATTTGGTTTGCGTTACTATCAAGGATACCCGCTAGTGTAACAATCGCCTCATTTTGATTACCGACTTGATTAACATCAATATCGTTATCGTTTGAAGTGAGAGAAACATCAGGGTATGAAGACTGCACTAAAATTGCGTTTTCATCGCCACCTGATTGGCTAAGATCAACATCGTTACCGCTACCATTAAAGTTAGCTAAATGAACCGAGTTAAAATCACTAACCTGGGTTACAGTAAATTCATTATTTGAACCAATGACACCCATGTATGCTTCATTAGTGTTACCAACTTGCATTGCTGTAAGCTCATTGTTATCGCCCATTAGCTCAGTAGTCGCAAGGTTTTCATCACCAATTTGATTAACTGTTACTTCATTGAATGAACCGTCAAAAAGACCAGACTCAATAGCATTATTCGAACCTTCTTGGTCTAGTTTTATTTCATTATCATTACCAGTAACGGCTGTAAAAGTAATGGTATTGTTATCACCGCTGCTTTGTTCAATAGCTATTTCGTTTGCATCACCAGCTATATCAGTGAATGTAACAATGTTGCGTGAGCCATCCTGGCTAACGTCAATCTCATTTTCGTTACCGCGTAATGAGCCTATTTTAAATTCATTCCAGGTGTCTGTTTGTTCAATTTCAATAATGTTTTCATCGCCTGATAAGCTAAGTACTTCAAATTCTTGCCACATACCAGACTGAGATGAAATAATTTCGTTACCATTACCTCTCATGTCCATGTTGTAAAACCAGTGACCGCCATTTCCTTGTTCAACGTCAATATTATTGTCGCTACCAGTGATAATATTGATCGCTTCATTGTTTTGAAATAATCCTTGGCCGAATTGAGAAACATAAACGCCGTTGTTATCACCCGTTATGCGTGTGATGAAACCATTAGCAACACCATCTTGAGCATAAGTTTGTTGGTTGTTATCACCTGTTGTTTCAACTTCGGCGTAATTACCATTTTGTAATTGAGCTATTTTAACATCGTTGTTGTTACCGATTTCAGTAGCTAGTGCAGTATTGCCATCGCCATCTTGAGAGACTAATGCCGTGTTGTCAGAAAATGATTGCTTAACTGTTACAGCATTCTCAATGCTACTTACAGATACTTTAGCTGCAAGCTCAGAAGTTGAACCTGCTTTTGTTTCTGTGTTTGCGTTTGCTGTAAAGCTGGCGCCCATTGCAATTGCAATTGCACAGCTTAAAAGTGATTTATTCAATTTCATTATTATTCTCCTTGAAAGATAAAATAAAATACCTTGATTATTTATTAAGTTTTAAAAAGGTATTTTCGTTGCAGCATGCCGTGCTGCCATAATGTGTGATTAGCTTTTTATTCTTAAACGTAAAATGCTGTTTTAAATATGAACTAGGGTTTGGTCAATAGTACTTGGTAAGGTGGTTTGCCATTCACTAATTCATAACTGCTCAGTCACTGTATTCTTCAATGAGTTCATTTTGAATCATCTTTTTTAATGATAATTTAAATATATAAATTTCAATTGCTTACCCGTTTAATTTGTATTTTCTATCTATTTACATCAAAAACCAGTAAAAAATAATGAGTTAATACCATGTTAAAAATAAGTTATTTAATTCATTAAAATGGCTGCTATTAATGTTTTTTTTACTGTATTTCTAGTTAAAAATAATGGTTTTGTTCCTGATTTTGCTTTTTTTACTTGAGTTATTGACTGATTACCCGTTTTCTTAACGCTTGCCACGTGATTACTTAAATTCATAAACGTAAATATTTCGCTTAGTAAAGCTAAGTTAACTTAATTACGGATAGAACAATGAAAACAAAATTATCTATTATTACACTTGCACTTTTACCTTGTTTAGCTGCGGCTAAATTGCCTGATGTTAACAGTACAACTCAAAAAGTAACTGCGAGCAGTGACTCGATTATTGTTAAGTATAAAAAGAATGCTTCGCCGGAAATGCGTAAGCAAGCTCGTTCGTTAGTAAAAGCCAAAATATCTGATCTAAATAACGATGAAATTGATGATAACTTCACCTCGTTATTTTCTGGCCGCCTCGCAAAATTTAAAATATCAGGAATGAGCGCTAAAGAAGCAATTGACCGCTTAAAATCTCATCAAGCTATTGAGTATGTTGAGCCTGATTATCGCGTGAGCATTGCAAGTGCAACTAATGACCCTCGTTTTGATGATTTATGGGGCTTAAACAACGAAGGCCAAACTGGTGGCACGGCTGATGCCGATATTGATGCACCAGAAGCATGGTCAATCTCTACAGGTAGTCGTGATGTTGTAGTAGGTGTTATTGATACGGGTGTTGATTATAGCCACCCTGATTTAGCTGCGAACGCGTGGGTAAACAGCGGTGAAATTGCTGGTGATGGTATCGATAATGACGGTAACGGTTACATTGATGACGTTCACGGTATTAATGCGATTACTGATGCTGGCGACCCAATGGATGACCAAGGCCATGGTACACACGTATCGGGTACAATCGGTGCCAGTGGTAACAATGGTGTCGGTGTTGTTGGTGTAAACCATGATGTTTCTATTGTTGGTTGTAAGTTTTTAGCCGCAGATGGTACAGGTTCTACCTCTGGTGCTATTAAGTGTATCGATTACATGGTTGGCCTTAAAAATGCAGGAGTTAATCTGCGTGTGTTAAATAATAGCTGGGGCGGCGGTGGTTTTAGCCAAGCGTTAGCTGATGCGATTACGGCTAGTGAGCAAGCTGATATTTTATTTGTTGCTGCTGCGGGTAACGATGCGGTTGATAACGATCAAAATCCACACTACCCATCTAACTATGAAAACGACAACGTATTATCGATAGCAAGTACTAATAGCAGAGATAATATGTCTAGTTTTTCTCAATGGGGCCTAACAAGTGTTGATATGGGCGCACCTGGCTCAGGTATTTTGTCGACCGTTCCTGGTAATAGCTATGCTACTTATTCAGGTACATCTATGGCAACACCGCATGTAGCTGGTGCTGCTGCACTTGTACTTTCAGTTAATCCTGATTTAACAACACTAGAGCTTAAAGAATTACTTATGTCTAGTGGTGATGCTAATGCAGCATTAAATGGTAAAACAGTTGCAGGTACACGTCTAAATGTTAACCAAGCGCTAATTGATGCTGATCCAACTCCAGGCTTTAAATTATCTGTATCGCCGGTTTCTCAACAAGCGACTGTAGGTGATACGGTTACTTATACCTTTACGATTGGCTCAATTGCACAATGGGAAGGTGACGTTTCACTGGCTTTAGCTTCAGATCTTACCGATGCATCACTAAGCGCAACTACCGCTCGTCCGGGCGATGAAGTTGTTCTAACAGTTGCAACTAACAGCGATACTCAGTGGGGAAATTACGACTTTACTGTTACCGCAACATCAGACGAGCAAGTTAAAGAACAAACTGTTAGCTTAATGCTTCAACCTGCTGGTTTAAATGACTTTACTTACAGCAGTGATGAAAACATCGCTATTCCAGATAATTCTCCAGAGGGCGCAAGCTCGGTTATTACGGTTGCTGATGATTTAACTATTTTTGGCACCACTGCTGATGTAGATATTACGCATACTTGGTCTGGTGACTTAGTACTTACACTTATTTCAGCGCAAGGTACAGAAGTAACTTTACAAAGCAATGAAGGTGGCAGTGCAGACGATATTGTTAAGTCATTTACATCAAGCGTATTTAATTCTGAAGTGGCAACTGGAGATTGGACACTTCATGTTGAAGATACAGCTGGTGCAGATACGGGTAATATCAATGGTTGGTCACTTACATTTAGCGCTATTGGTGAGGTAAGCCCACAACCACCACAAGCTGGCTTTAGTGTTTCAGCACAAGGTTTAACTGCTACATTTGTAGATACAAGTCGTGATGTGAATGATGACATTTCACAGTGGAGCTGGAACTTTGGTGATGGTTCAACATCAACAAACCCAAATCCTACACATGTTTACGCTCAGTCAGGAAGTTATGAGGTTGAATTAACCGTAACGGATAGTGAAAATAACTCAGATACATTCACTCAAACAGTGGTTGTTAGTGATGTTGAAATTGAATTGAGCTTAAAACGCGCTAACAAGTCACGTCTTGATACTATGCGTGTTGAGTTAAACTGGGCAGAAGTAGGGGCTGAGTCACTTAGCCTATACCGAAATGGCGAACTAGTAGATACCGTATCAGATAATGGCCGTTACCGTGATTATGTGCGTAACGCAACATTACCGGCATACGACTATCAGTTATGCGTATCTGAAAACGTATGTTCGAATATTATTACGGTTTCATTTTCTGAATAAAACGTTTACCCCTTAGACATTCAAAGCCCAGCAATGCTGGGCTTTTTTATGGAATATCCCTTCTTAATTTTATAGTAATTAATAATTAGTTAATTTTATAATGTATTTATTTTGTATTTATTTTGTTTGTTATTTGTGCGTTATTTTCTTGATATTTACGATATCCATGTTAAGTTTGTACCTGAAAGGTAAAAAATAATGAGTATAAACATCGTTAATGAAGGAGCCAATGAGCTCACGTAAAATAATAACAAATGCCTTTAATCTAAGTGCTTTATCGTTAAGTTTTCTTAGTTTAAATGTACACGCGTCTATTGATTGCAGTGCGTTAGAACAGTGGCAAACAGGCCAGACACACGTTGCTGGAGATCAAGTGCAAGCGCAAAGCACAGCGTATGAAGCTAGCTGGTGGACGCAAGCCAATTCAGTGGAGAATGCTGGTGATTATAAAGATAGAAAAATTTTGGGTGTATGTGACAACGCTGTCATTGATGATGAAATTCCAGTAATTACCGAGTTAATGCCTGCAGACGGTTTTCAACTAACCGATAAAGACAGCGTTGTCATATCGGCGCAAGCAATTGATAACGATGGAGAGGTAACCACCGTTGAGTTTTTTGTTGATGGTATTTTTCTAGCTGCAGATACTTCATCACCTTACAGCGTTGATTGGCAAGCTGTGGCGGGTTCTCATCAAATAAGTGCAATTGCAACGGATGATCAAGGTGCGCAGTCATTACAAATCATCAATACCTTAACAGTTGCAGATGACGTTACTAATCCTGTTAATCAAGTACCCGTTGCATCAATTTCATTGAGTACCTTACCTGAACAGCTAATTGTGGGTTCACAAGTTGTGTTTGAGCTTTCAGGTAGCGATAGCGATGGTGAGATCACCGCGCTTAATTTTGCTATAAATGGTGATGATACTCATCAAGCGACATCAGCAACTAGTCAGTATACATGGCAGACTACAGCTCTTGGGCAAGCCAGCTTTACACTTACAGTGACTGATAACGAAGGGGCTACAGCACAAACCACAAAAACCCTAAATGTTGTTGACTCTGCAGCGCCCGGCAGTGGTGTAACTGATTGTCAACCACAAGGGTTATATCAAACCCCCGGTGTTAATACGCCTTATTGTACTGTGTATGATGCTGATGGTCGTGAAGTTATGGGAGCTGACCACCCGCGTCGTGTTATTGGTTATTTTACTAGTTGGCGAAATGGTGCTAATGACCAACCAAGTTATCTAGTTAATGATATTCCATGGGATAAAATTACTCATATTAATTATGCCTTTGCGCATGTTGATGCCAATAATAAAGTATCTATTGGCGATCCTAATTCAGCAAATAATCATGCTACAAACATGGAATGGCCAGGCGTTATTGGCGCTGAAATGGATCCTGAGTTTGCATACAAAGGACACTTTAATCTTTTAAATAAATACAAAAAACAACACCCACACGTTAAAACCTTGGTATCGGTAGGTGGCTGGGCTGAAACGGGGGGGTATTTTGATGAAACCGGCCGCGTTGAAAGTGGTGGCTTTTATACCATGACCACCCATGCTGATGGCTCAGTCAATTATGAAGGTATTAATGCATTTGCAAAAAGCACCGTTGAGTTTATTGAAAAATATGGATTTGACGGCGTTGATATTGATTATGAATACCCATCTTCAATGAACGACTCAGGTCACCCCGATGATTTTCCTATATCCAACGCGCGCCGTGCAGGATTGAATGCCTCATACCAAGTGCTAATGAAAAAAGTACGTGAAGAGCTAGACCGTGCAGGTGAAGCAGCAGGTAAGCACTATTTACTCACTATTGCGTCTCCATCTTCTGGTTATTTATTACGAGGTATGGAAACCTTTCAAGCGGTTAAATATCTGGATTATGTAAACATTATGTCTTACGACTTACATGGCGCATGGAACTCACATGTAGGGCACAATGCTGCCTTATTTGACACCGGCTTAGACTCAGAACTGACACAATGGAACGTCTACGGCACTAAAGAATTTGAAGGGATTGGTTACTTAAACACCGATTGGGCGGTTCGTTATTTCCGAGGGGCAATGGCTGCCGGTCGAATCAATATCGGTATTCCTTATTATACTCGAGGTTTTAAAGATGTGTCGGGCGGAACTAATGGTCTATGGGGTCAATCGGCTTTACCAAACCAGGCTGATTGTGCCACAGGTACAGGGGTTGGTGAAAAGAACAAGTGTGGTAATGGTGCATTAGGTATTGATAACCTTTGGCACGATAAGAACGACGCAGGTCAAGAAATGCCCGCCGGTTCAAATCCTTTATGGCACGCTAAAAATCTCGAAAATGGTATTGTTGGCTCTTACCTCGAAGTGTATGGCTTAACCCCCGATACCGATGCTGACGATCGCTTAACAGGTTCTTACACACGTTATTACGACAGTGTTGCCGTCGCACCTTGGCTTTGGAATGCCGATAAAAAAGTATTTCTGTCGATAGAAGATGAAGAGTCGATGGCCTCTAAAGTTGATTATGTGATTAACAACGGCCTTGGCGGTATCATGTTCTGGGAGCTTGCTGGTGATTTTGATTACGACTCAGCAAAAGGCGAGTACTTCATGGGGTCAACGCTTACTTCACTTGCATACGATAAGTTTAATCAAAGCGGTGTTGCATATGATGTACATGGCGGAAATCCAAACTTTACAGTGCCTGCTGAAGCTGTAGATATCACATTTGAAGCCAAAGACTTCCCTGTCGGTGATGATAACTACCCAATCAGCCCAACATTTGCGTTTACCAATAACTCAAGCCTTGATTTAAGCGGTGCAAAAATTTCATTTGATGTACCGGTATCAACCTCCGCTATTTTTAAATCTAACTGGAATGCACAAGAAAAACTGGGCATGGCAGTAGAAGTAAATGGCTCGAACGCAGCGGGTAATAATATTGGCGGTTTTGAGAACGAGTTCCACCGTTTCTCAATCACACTGAACAATGAATGGGGCGGTCAACCAAAAGACTTTAGCGCTGGTGCAACTGTGAATGCACAAGTGATGTACTACATGCCAATCACTGGGCCTAGCAACTTTACCATTGAAAAAGATGGAAAAACTTACGCATTCAAAGCTGAATACCCAATGCTACCAGGTGCAACACCGGGTGATGGCACGGGCAATCCAGATAACGGTGGCGGTGACCCTGTAGGTACGTGTGAAGGAGTTGATATAGCCACGATTCCTGTTTATCCAAATTTCCCTCAAACAGACTGGGCGGGCAACCCAAGTCATGCTGCTGGCGGCGATCTAATGGTGCATAACAACGCAGTTTATAAAGCCAAGTGGTGGACAACCTCTGAGCCGGGTGCAACAGCAGATTGGACCTTAAGTTGTAGCCTGTAATTTACAAAACAATGAGGGGTAGGCATTAGCTTGCCCCATGTATTGAGTCTTAGAAAGGATAAAATAATGGCATCAATTAAACTTAACACACTATCGCTATCTGCAATCGCAGGTGGCTTGCTACTGAGTATGCTAGCACCGCAAGTACAAGCACATGGTTATATGGATAGTCCTAAAGCACGCCAAGCATTTTGCCAAGATGATGGCGGATACTGGTGGCCAGAAGATGGCACAAATATTCCTAACCTTGCTTGTCGATCAGCATATCTAGAATCCGGCACGGTGCAGTTTGTGCAAGCGATTGAATTTTCTGTTAATACTCCTGACTATTTAAATCAAACCGCAGTTGAGGCCAGTGTACCAAACGGCACTTTATGTGCTGGTGGCGATACAGCCAAACGCGGTATGGATTTATCATCACCACATTGGCAACGTAGTGATGTAGTGCCCAATGCTAATGGTGAAATTCAAGTTCGTTACCTTGCATCAACGCCACATAATCCCAGCTTTTGGCAGTTTTACTTAACGAAGCCAACTTTTAATGCCGCTACTGATGTATTGACCTGGCAAGACTTAGAGCTAGTTCAGGAGCATCAAAATGTTGACGTGATTAAAGACACCGATGGTGAGCGTTATTATCAAATGAGTGTGGCTATTCCACAAGGACGCAACGGTGATGCCATTTTGTACAGCCGCTGGCAACGAAACGATGTTGTGGGTGAAGGCTTTTATAACTGTAGTGATATAAATATTGTAAACGACGCTGCTCCAACCAATCCTAATGCGTGGGCAAGCCTTGGGTACTTTGTACGTCAAGGGCAAAATGCCATTGTTGGTGACACTGTATGGGCTCGCTTATTTGATGAAACAGGCCAAGAGGTGATCAACCAACAACTTAAGATCAATGCCGATAATCAAGCAAATTGGCAGCAAGTGTTGGCGTCACAACTTAACCTTGATTATGCGCATTTAGTGCAGATTGGTGTGCAAAATCAAGTTGGTGATGTTGTATTTAACAGCGCTGATGTACTAACAAACCAAGTCTATGGCAGCAATCCAAATTACACTTATACATTAAGCGTGCAGGGCACCCCTGATAATACAGCGCCTATTGTTAGTAAGCCAGAAAACCTAGTAGTTGATGAAAACACCACCACGGCTGTGCATTTACATGCGTTTGATGATGAGCAAAATGCGTTAATTTATACTTGGTCAGTACCGGCACCACTGAGTTTTACCGGTAGCGATGCCAATATCAACTTAATTTCACCTGAAGTTTCAACACCTACAGAATATACCGTTGTGGTATCTGTTTCTGATGGCCAATTAACGACCCAAACCGAGTTTGTTGTCACCGTTAATGACAGCGTTATCAATGATCCTGCTATAGCGCCTTGGAACACTACTGAGGTTTATCAAGCAACAGATAAAGTGAGTTTTCAAGAGCGTGTTTACTTAGCTAAATGGTGGAATCAAGGTCAGCAGCCCGATAGTTCAAGTGCGTGGGAGCTTGTTGAGGAGGGTACTAATCCAGCAGCATGGAGTATTAATAAAGCCTATCAAGCAGGCGCAGAAATAATCTATCAAGGACAGCGCTATCGAGCTAATTGGTGGATTCAAGGCGATACGCCAGGACAAACCGATGTATGGAAAACACTGTAACTAAAAGCCTAAGTTTTGTAGTTCAAACTTATTAAACCAAAATAATCACATTAAAAATAAATAAGAGAGAAATATGAATATTAAACAATTAACCGCAGCTATGGGTGTTGCACTATTTGCCGGTTCTGTATCGGCAGCGCCTTCTACACCAAGTATTAATTGGGAGCCACAGCAATATTCGTTTGTTGAGGTAGACCTTGAGGGAAACGGCTCTTACAAACAGCTGGTTACCCGTGTTGAGCAAGTTAATATCAACATTGAATGGAGTGCGTGGAGCGGTGATGGCGGCGATAGCTATAAAGTGTACTTTGATGACATGCTAGTGAATGAGGGCACGCTTGCTGCTGGTTCTAAAAGTGGCACTATTTCATTCCCTTATGATAAAGCCGGCCGCCATACAATGTATGTTGAACTATGTGAAGGCGGCACGACCTGTGCAAGAAGTGCGGGTAAGCCAATTGTAATTGCTGACACTGACGGCGGACATTTAGCACCGTTACCTATGGATGTTGACCCAAATAACCGTGATATTGGCGTTAAGCAAGATTTAGTGACGGGCGCTTACTTTGTTGAGTGGGGAATCTATGGCCGTGATTACGATGTAACGAATATGCCAGCACAAAACCTGAGTCATATTTTGTATGGCTTCATTCCAATTTGTGGGGAAAATGCGTCGTTAACTGGCGGTCCTAAGCGCGCACTGGAAACAGCCTGTGCGGGCTCTGCAGATTACGAAGTGGTTATTCACGACCCATGGGCCGCAGTACAAAAAGCATTGCCAGGGGTTGATGCTAAAGATCCCATTCGTGGTACTTACTCGCAGTTAATGGCACTAAAACAGCGCTACCCCGATATTAAAATTTTACCATCTGTAGGTGGTTGGACGTTATCAGACCCATTTGGTGGCTTTACTAATAAAGCAAACCGCGACACCTTTGTTGCCTCAATGGAAGAGTTTTTAAGAACCTGGAAGTTTTACGATGGTGTTGATATTGACTGGGAATTCCCAGGTGGTGACGGCCCCAATCCTGATATTGGCGATCCAATTAACGATGGCCCAGCCTATGTGGCGCTTATGCAAGAGCTGCGCGCTATGCTTGATAAGCTAGAAGCAGAAACGGGTCGTACTTACGAGTTAACCTCAGCCATTGGTGCTGGTTACGATAAAATTGAAGATGTAGATTATCAAGCCGCAAGCCAGTACATGGATTACATTTTTGCCATGACCTATGACTTTTATGGCGCATGGAGTAACGTAACCGGACACCAAACAGCACTTTACTGTGGCGAGCACATGAGTGTTGGTCAATGTAATGGCACTGGGCTTGATGAAAATGGCGAACCTCGTAAAGGCCCTGCTTATACCACCGATAATGCAGTACAGCTGTTACTTGCGCAAAATATACCATCGAAAAAAATCGTCGTCGGCACAGCCATGTATGGCCGTGGTTGGGAAGGTGTTTACCCGCAAAATGCAGCGATTGATGGTAACCCAATGACCGCCCCTGGTAATGGCCCGTTAAAAGGTTCCACGGCACAAGGTGTATGGGAAGATGGAGTTATTGATTACAAGGGCGTTAAAGCCAATATGATTGGTGCGGCAGGCACCGGTATTAATGGTTTTGAAGTGGGTTATGATGAGCAAGCACAAGCCGCTTATGTATGGAATCGCTCAACTGGTAAACTGATCATCTATGATAGCCGTAAGTCTGTGCTGGCAAAGGTGCGTATGTTAATCAGCATAACTTAGGCGGTTTATTTGCATGGGAAATAGATGCTGACAATGGTGACATTCTAAATGCTATGCATGATGGTTTAGGAGGGGTAGTTGCTCCGCCAAGTAATAAAAAACCGGTTGTTTCAGTGTCTTCATCTGTGTCTGTTAATTCAGGAGAGAGCATCACAGTAACGGCTTCTGCAACCGATGCAGATAACGATTCACTGAGCTTTAGCTGGAGTGCTGATAGCGCGCTAGTAGTATCTGGACAAAATACATCATCACTGGTTATTACCGCGCCAACAGTGACTACAGATACACAGTATGTTGCAACCGTTGCGGTATCAGATGGTCAAGCAACAGTGAATCGTGATGTTGTTGTTAATGTTATTGCGCCAACATCAGGTGGCGAAAATACAGCACCGAGTGTTAATGCAATTGCTAATGTTAGTGTTGACGAAGGCGCATCAGCAAGTGTTGCTGTAGTTGCAAACGATGCACAAAACGATGCGCTTACATATACGTGGACAGTACCAACAGGCTTAACGTTAGTGGGCAGCGGTGCAAATGTGAGCATTGAGGCAGGCGCTGTAGATACAGATACAAACTTCACTGTTTCAGTTGCAGTCAGTGATGGCGAATTAACTACAACACAAAGCTTTAGCGTAACAGTGACAAATGGTGATACTACCACTCCACCAACAGGAGATTGGGATGCGAGTGTTGCATACGTTGGTGGCGATGTCGTCACTTATAACGGCGTTGAATATAAAGCAAAATGGTGGACTCAAGGTGAGCGTCCTGATTTAGGCGGTGCGTGGGAGGCAACAACACAGCCTACAGATGATACGGGTGCTGCAATTTGGCAGTCATCGGCTATTTATAACAGCGGTGATGAAGTCTCTTATCAGGGCAACAAGTACCAAGCTAAGTGGTGGACTCAAGGGAACGAGCCAGGCGTAACCGATGTATGGTTAGCACTTTAATGTAAAACCTTATTGTTTGATTTTATAAAAAGCAGCTTTCGAGCTGCTTTTTTTTATCGCGAACAGTCACTTTGATTGTTCAAAACAAGGCTTTATTACTAATAATTAACCCATTGACATCAGCATACACCCAATCACCGGTATTAATTGTGGTGTTTAACATATTAACCGGGTGATCTTTGGCACCTAAGCCGCGCTTAGTGGTGCAGCGCGGCGTAGCGCCTAGCGCCATCACGGGTAAATCAAGCGTGGCAAGAATTTCAATATCGCGGCAGCAACCATTAATAATAATGCCTTGCCAGCCATTTTTTAGGGCTCGCTCTGCAATCATATCGCCAATGAAGGCAAAACGCTTACTAGCAAAGCCATCCACAACCAACACTTTGCCTTCACCATTTTCATGTAATATGTTGCCAGCAAACGAGTTATCGTCTGGGCAGGTGACAGTCACTACTTGACCATAAAAGAGAGTTTTATTACCAAAGTGTTGCAAGCCACTGTCAGCGACTTGCACATGGTCGCGATGTTCATCGTATAAATCGGGCGTAGTAAACGGTGTCATTGAGGGCATCCTTGTTTTTTATAAAGCCACGTAGGCCAACGGCAGTACATTAAAAGTAGTAATAATGTTTATCGTAGGCTAATTAATCATTCAGGTGTAGCTATTGTTGTAAATTGGCGTATAGATTTTAGTCGCAATATGAGCACTTTTAACGTTTTTTAACGCTTTTTTATAAGTAACTTATGCTGTTACTTAGTTTAATTTTTTTGAATAAATTTGATTTTGCCAGAGCATTAGCCAAACGTCTCATTGTTGCGTGCTTTTTCATATGCTACGTTCAATTGTTATTTTAAAATTTGGGCTGCAATACTTGGCCCTATACACACATACAAAAAGAGAAGCGTGCTTTATGATCATCTTTTTTATTTGCCTAACTATTTTAATATTAGGCTATAAGTTTTATAGCCCGTTTGTTGAAAAGCAAGCGGGCATGGATTCAACGGTCGACACACCACAAAAACGCTTTAGCGAAGGTGTTGATTACGTTGCAATTCACCCTGTTCGTGCATTTTTGATTCAATTTTTAAATATAGCAGGCGTAGGCCCCATATTTGGCCCAATATTGGGTGCATTATATGGTCCGGTTGCGCTTGTATGGATTGTGCTTGGTAATGTTTTGGGTGGCGCTGTACACGACTTCTTCTCAGGAGTAATGAGTATAAAAGAAGACGGGAAAAGCTTACCGGAAATAGCAGGGCACTACTACAACGTTGTATTTAAAGGCTTTATGCTTATTTTTACTGCGATGCTACTATTTTTTGTTGGTGTTGTATTTATTATGAGCCCGGCAGGATTATTAAGTAACCTTGATATATTTAAGGATACAATATTTGCAAATAATACCTTTTGGGTTTTGGCTATTTTAGCTTACTACTTTTTAGCCACGTTATTACCCATTGATAAAATCATCACTAAGTTTTATCCTATTTTTGGTTTGTTAATGATTGTGATGACAGTAGCTATTGCGGTATCACTGCTAATAAACGCACCGCATTTACCAGTAGCGGGCGACTTTTTAGCATACTTTGAGGCCGATCACGCTCATGACTTCTTAGCACCAAATCCTGATGGACTGCCCACTTGGCCGCTGCTATTTATAACCATTACCTGTGGTGCTATTAGTGGTTTTCACTCAACGCAAGCACCTATTATTGCCCGTTGTTTAACCAACGAAAAATACGTACGCCCAGTTTATTATGGTGCGATGATGTGTGAAGGCATTGTAGGTTGTGTATGGGCATTAGCGGGTATTGCTGCCTTCCCTGAAGGCTATGCGGGTTTAAAAGCTATGCTTGATTTAGGCGGTCCAGGTTTGGTGGTTAACCATATTGCAAACAGCTACTTAGGTGTATTTGGCGGTATTATGGCAATTATTGCTGTTGCTGTTTTCCCTATTACCTCAGGCGATACGGCGTTTCGTTCACTGCGCTTAACTGTGGTTGATGCGTTTAGTATTCCGCAAAGTTTACGTAATCGTTTATTGCTAGCAATCCCTATTTTAACCATTGCTTACTTTATGACTAAGCTCGATTTCTCTGTGATTTGGCGCTACTTCGCATTCTCAAATATGCTGCTTTCAACCAGTGTGTTGTGGCTTGCGACCAAGTATTTATTTGACCGTGGTACATTCCACTGGATCACTAGTATACCAGCAGTAATCGCTACAGCAGTGACCTTGTCATACATAATGACTGCGGCAATAGGGTTAAACTTATCAAGTGATTTAGGTAAACCGATTGGTGCAGCGGTGGCTGTTATAGGGTTTATTGTATTAGCTGTTGTGCATTCAAAGCATAAAGTGCGTACGGCTTAATAAATCGTAATCTCAAAAATGTAAAAGCGAGCCTTATAAAGGCTCGCTTTTTTTATACTTGATCGCCAATCGCTAAAAAGTGGCTTGTTCGAAGTAGCTGATATCATCTAGGGTTTTACTAATCATCATCGCCCCCTCTAATAAGCTCACTGTTTGTATTGCCGCGCGAGCAGGGTTTTTTTCACCATTCGCAGCGTGTGCTTGGGTTAACCAGGCTAAATTTTTATTAAAAAACCGCTGAACTTCAACCCGCACTTTATCAGGTAGGCTGTCGCTTTCTGCGCCGAGCAAGCCACATAAACACATTTTTTTATCAATCACGAGTGCATTTCTAAATAACTGAGTGTAAATATCAATAGGGTTTTTACCGTTTGCTTTGTGTGCCTCTGGTTCACCAAGTACAGCGATAAAGGCATCGGTATATTGATGCGCAAGCTCTGCACCTAAATCAGCTTTAGTTGGAAAGTGATAATGCACACTGGCACTTTTAATACCAATTTCATTGGCCAACTCTCTAAAGCTAAAATTGCTATAGCCACCAAGTCTAACTTTGTTTTCTGCTGCTTTTAACAGGGCTGCTTTTTTTGTCATTTTAAACTTCCTTCATATCGCTGCAAAAAATTATCAACCAGTAGGTAGTTATTTTCAAGCTCTTTTATTTTTAGTTTGCAAAGGTCGAGATCTTAATATAAATTACCTATCAGTAGATAGGTAATTTATTCTTGCCAGTATTAGCTCAAACTGTGATTAAAAATATAAAGAGATAATTATGAAAATTTATGATGTAGAAAACTTTCCTAATCCATTACGTGTACGTATTGCGCTTGCTGAAAAAAAGGCGACTGATAAAGTAGAGTTTGTTGCTGTCGATTTATTAAATGGTGAGCACCGTACTGAGGCTTTTTTAGCTAAAAACCCCTTAGCAGGCGTACCTGTTTTAGAGCTAGATGATGGAACGTTCATCGCAGAATGCACCGCGATTACTGAATATATTGATACCGCTTTTGCTGGCCCTTCATTAACCGGTGTTGAGGCAAAAGAACGCGCGGTGATTAATATGATGCAAAAGCGTGCGGAGTCAATGGTTCTTGATGCTGTCGCTACTTACTTTCATCATGCAACGGATGGTTTAGGCCCAGCGCTTGAAACCTATCAAAATGTTGCTTGGGGAGAAAAGCAAGGTGAAAAAGCGCGCCAAGGCTTTGTTTATTTTAATAGCGTATTAGCTAACTCTGCTTATGTTGCTGGTGAGAATTTCAGTGTTGCAGATATTACTTTGTACGCCGGTCTGGTGTTTGCAGGCTTTGCAAAAATAGCTATTCCTAGTGAGCTATCACATTTAATAGCATGGCAAGAAAAGGTCGCTCAGCGTCCAAGTATTGCCGCTTAGATATGGAGTCAAATATGAAAATTGCAGCTGATTTTAGCGAACGTGTTGTTGTACATAGCGAATCGTTAGAATGGATAGCCTCACCGATGGCGGGTGTTGATAGGCGTCCACTTGATAGAGTGGGCGATGAGGTTGCACGCGCAACCAGCATTGTACGTTATGCGCCAAACAGCCATTTTTCTACCCATACACATACCGGCGGTGAAGAATTTATTGTGCTTGAAGGTGTTTTTCAAGATGAACATGGTGATTTTCCCAAGGGCTCTTATATTCGTAATCCGCCTGAGTCAAAACATACACCAAGCTCTGAAAACGGGTGCGTGATATTTGTGAAATTATGGCAGTTTCAGCCAGAGGATAGAGAGCATGTTCGCTTGCAAACTAATACCATGTGCAGCGTTCCTCACCCTGAGTTTAGTAATGTAAATGTAGTTTCTCTTTATAAAGATGCCTTTGAAGAGGTGAGTATTTTAGCATTTGCACCTAACAGTGAAATATCGTTAAACGCCTTAGGTGGGGGCGAGCTTTTAGTTCTTGAAGGCTCGCTTGAAGAGCAGGGCGATACATTAGTAAAGCACAGCTGGTTAAGAGTGCCGCCTAACAGCGAAATTAAAGCAACAGCAGGCAGTGAAGGAGCCAGAGTGTGGCTTAAAATCGGTCATTTAACAGATGTTGAAAATCAAATAGCACGGCTTAAAAATGCATAATTAAGCATTTAATTAAAATGGGCACAATAAAAGTGATGTGCCTGTTTTTTGATCTACTTCACTATTGGTTAATAAGCTATCACCTATACTTGATGCTCATATTATTGTGGAGTTCGGGTTATGGTAAATTTAACACACGGCTTATCTATTGGTATTGAGCGCTCTGGTTGCGAGTTTTTTTTAACCTTAAAAGCTATAGGTACACTCACTCACAAAGATTATGAGGTGATCACGCCGATGATTGACTCTGCGCTTGGCGAAGTTAAACATCCTATTGTTAATGTACTCATAGATGGTACTGAGCTTGATGGCTGGGAACTTAGAGCCGCATGGGATGATTTAAAACTTGGCTTAAAACATAACAAAGAGTTTAAAAAAATAGCCATATACGGTAACAAGGACTGGCAATCAACCATCGCTAAATTAGGCAGTTGGTTTGTATCAGGTGAAATTCAATATTTTGAGAACGCCACTGCGGCTTTAGAATGGTTAAAAAGTAATGATGAAGAAGCGGATGCTTAAATAAAGGCCATAATCGGCTTTTATTTTTAAAGTATTTATATCAATTCGCTTAATTAAGTGATCTATTTTGAGGCTGGAAAAACGTGTTGATAGCTAGGCAAAAAATTTGCTATTTAGTTGTTCTAAATGAGAATTTTTTAACGCAGATAGCGACACGTTTAGCCTCGTAAATGATTAAGTATTATTGCGGATTGGTATTATACCTCTTGAAGTGTAGGTAATGCGGGAAATGCCCCCTTGGCTAAGCAGGCTTTAGAGCCACAACGCAAACCAAAACTTAAAGCGTGTTTTATTAGGTGCTCATTATTAATTTTTTCGATGAGCGAGCTATTTTCATCGGTGTGATTTAAATAATATAACACGCCTGCAATAAACGCATCACCGGCACTGGTAGTATCCACAGCATTAATGATTGGCGCCGATTCGTTTAATATAAACGCCTTGTGGTAAACCGTTGCCGGTGCAGGGCCATCGGTTAAAAATACCAATTTTACACCTATATTTAAAATAGACTGTAAGTAATCATCAGGTGATTGCTGTGTTTGCTCAGCTAAAAAGTTCAGCTCATCACGCGATAGCTTAACAATGTCGCAATAGGCATAACACGCATGTACATTGTGTTCAATGTCATTGCTATTTTGCCACAAGCTATAGCGTAAATTTACATCAAAGCTAACGAGTTTATGGTTGTTTTTAGCTAGCTTTAAAGCACACACGGTGGTGTTTGCAATAGCTAAATTAGTTAACGTGTTGGAACAAAAGTGTAGGGTACTCAATTCATCCCATTTGATATGGTTTAAATGCTCACTCGTTAACAGTAAATCGGCGGTATTGTGGCGATAAAAATTAAAGCTGCGTTCACCGGTTTCATCCAAACTGACAATAACCACGGCCGTTTGAGAGTCTTTAATCGTAAATAAGTACTCTGTACTTACTTTATATTGCTCAAGCGATTTACTTAATTGTTTAGCAAAGTAGTCATCACCCATACCGCCACAAAAAGCAGCCTTGCCGCCTAACTTTGCATAACCTACCGCTACATTGGCAGGGGCACCTCCTGCAATGGGCAAATAGGCACTGTTTTGAGAATCTTGTGGCAGCATATCAATAAGTAGCTCGCCGAGGCTAAGTAATTTGGTCATAGTGTAAATCCTAAAAAACCCAGCAGAGCTAGGTCAAAATTCAAGGGAGAATTATTAAAACTAATTAAAGTTAGTGTAACAATCGCTGAAAAACATAGCTTCAGCGTTTGTTACACTAAAGATGGTTAGTTAAACGCGTATTTAAGCGTTATTGATGTTGTGCGGCCATTAATAGTACGGGCGCGAATAATGTTATTATCTGGAATTGAGCCTTCTTCAGCTTCTGTAATACCTACCGTATCGAATAAGTTATTTACATTAAGTGCAATATTAAGGTTTTCAGATAAATCGTAACTTACAAAGCCATTTACTTGAGTGTAACCGTCAAATTTAAGGTCGTTATTGTCTTGAGCGTAAGCATCAGTAGTACCAATAAAGTTGACACCGGCAGCACCTTTATCAAAGCTATAACGAGCCATTAAAGAGTAGATTAAATCAGCTTGGCGGCGTGGCGTATTACCTACCACTTCAGGTGTAAGTGCATCCTTAGCAATTTCTGCATCAGTCCATGTTAAGTTACCACGAAAATCCCATGCATCGATGAAGTAAGTTGATTCAATTTCAATCCCTTTTGCTTCGTACTCACGGTCAAAAAAGGTTTGCGATGTTGCTTCAAAGTTTTGCTCTTCTGTTTCTGCATAAAACGCTGTTGCGAAAACTGAAAGTGAATCAAAACGTTTTTTAACCCCAAATTCATACTGGTTTACTTCATCAACGGCATCTTCATCAGCAACCGAACCGTCAGCGCGTACTTTACCAAATAAAAGTCGGTCAGCATTTGCGCGGCCACCTTTACTCAGTCTTGCAAATGTCGCAAGGCTTGAATCTATTTGGTAGTTAGCCCCAATTGAATAGGATGCATAATCCCAATCGTAATTTACTGGGCTAGCATTTGCGGTATCAATGCCTGCTACATTTTGTTCAGGAACTGAAATCACTCCATCGCGATTCATATCAACTGTAGAGGTTACTGCACCTGCGTAATTACCGCGTGCTTCACCACTATCGTAACGAGCACTGGCGTCAATACTTACATCACCCACTTTTGTTGAAAATGAAACGTACGGGGCGCGGGTATCGTATTCTGTATCGTAATCACGCTGACAACAGTTACCCCAAAAAGGCGTTCCGTATGCATATAAACCATTTTCAGAAAACGCTGTACCATCAGCAGCTGTTACATTTAGTAGCGCTGCATTATCGCCCTTAAGCTCCATAAGGTAAGAGTTCCATAACCATGACATAGCAATATTTTGCGTTGAAGCATAGTAACCAAATGTAACGCTTGTATCATCGCTTAGTGATTTAGTTAGTTTGAAGTCGTTCACAATAGAGTCAAAGTCGTTCATTGTGACGTCAAACGTATGAATACGCATAGCTAAATCGTCATTAAATGCAGCTCCGGTATTGGCATTACTAAGCGTTGCACCTGCGCCGCCAATACTTTGTGCAATAGCAGTCGCGCTGCCTACTTCAGCAGGAATAAGTGAATTAAAGTTACCGCTAACAGAGGATTTACGAAAACGGTTTTCAATACGCCAATCGTTATCTAAGTCAAATACGGCTTCAAAACCCACTGAGTCAACTTGCGGGTTCATGCCATCGCGAATATCGCCGCTACTAATTTGATTTTCGCCATTTAAACGCACTGTTTTAGTAAATAATGCCGAGTGTGGTGTATCCGATTGTGCGTCAAACCCAGGGATTGAGTCACCATTTGCATACATTGGCATTGGTAAGTAACCCACGCTTTTGTCATCTAAATGTTTGTAATAAAGACGCACGTAACCGTTTTCAAAGTCTTTGGTAAGGTTGGCTTTAATTTGCCCACCTTTATTTGATGTGTAACCTGTTTCACGCGGGCCTTCACCTTGGCGCACAAAACCACCTACATGAAAACGTACGCTATCACTAAGGTAAGTGCCGTATTCAAAGTCTGTACGAATAGTGTCGTAATCAAGGCCCAGTGTTGTAGAAACACTGCCTGATTCGTTTTCACCATTTTTAGATATAAAGTTAATTATGCCGCCCGGTGCATTACTTGCTGCAGTCGAGGCCGAACCACCACGAATTGATTCGATAGTTTGTACGGTATTATCTAGGCGCATAAATATATCAGCGTTACCAAAAGCAATATCACCGTATTGCATAACGGGTAAACCGTCTTCTTGTAATTGTAAAAACTTAGCACCACCAGAGGCCACAGGTAAGCCGCGTACAGCAATGTTTGCGTTACCTTCACCGCCGGTTGATTCTGAGCGTACGCCCGGAATAATTCTAAACGCTTCAGCAGTTGAACGCGGTGTAGATACTTCAACTTGAGCAAGCGATAAACTGCTCACTGATGAGCTTGATGCCATAATGGTTGTACGACGTGGTACACCGGTTACAACGATAGTCTCAAGACCTTTGTTAGCTTGCGCTTGTGTGTTTTGCTCTTCTTGTTGTGCATAAACGCCTTGGCTTACAGCCAGCGCTAAAGCACTCATTAAATATAAAGGTGTGTTGTGTGTTGTCATGTGAACGCCTCGTTTTGTGAGCCCGAAGGGGTTTGTTATTTTTACTTAATCGATTAAGTAAAAATAACAAATCTTTTACAATAAGCAAATTATTTTATTCTTTATTTGCTGTTTTTTTACTCATCTATTGATTTGTATAGTGTTTTTTTAGCCCCCAATTTGTTGATTTACTCAGTTATTAGGTTGCTCTCTTGTAAAGCGCTGGCTGATGGGTCACGTAGATAGTTAAACAGCATCGCTAAAAATAAAATAATGGCAAAGCCGGTTGCAAGGTAAAAACCATAACGTACATGACCAAAGTAATCGCTGATCATACCCATAAATAAAGGCGCTAATGCGGCTGAAAGTGCAGTGAAAAATAATATAACCCCAGCAACTGCGCCATGTTGTTGTACCGGGAAGCACGATATTCCTTTGGAGTTTAAGGTCGGGTAAACCATCGACATAAATAACCCTGAAAGCGGCAATAAACCAACAGCCCAATCAACGCCACCGACTAAAGTACCCACATAACACAGTGCAATACCTAAACTTAAGTAAGCCATAACACCTTGCCAGCTATAGCGGTTTAATAACCACACAGCAATAAAACGACCTGCGGCACGCAGTATAAAAAATATGGTGAGTGCATAGGTTGCCAAAAGGGGCCAAGAGCCCGTGTAGTCTTTTAACAGCGTCGGCATCCATACGTAAATGGCAACCTCGGTTGCAACATAAAGCGCAATGGCGAGCGAAAAGCCAAGCGCGTAGGGGTTTTTTATCATTTTCATGGTGGTAGCAAGTGAAGCGGGCTTTTCAGTGCTTTTAACAACGCTCGGATACTCTGCACGCCACGCTAAAAACGCTAAAATTAAGCACATAACACCGGCAATAATATATAAATAAGTCCAACTTACATTTTGTACCAGTAATACACCAACAAGTGCAGGTCCAACAATGGCACCAATACCAAAAAAGCCTTCTACTTTGTTCATGGTTTTAGTGTGCTCTGCGTTGCTATGAGAAATATCGCCTAATAACGCCAAAGCGCCGGTTTTAAATAAGCCAATAGCTAAACCAATACAGCAAAGCAAAAAAACAAAAAATATAAAGCTGCTACTAATGGCGAATAAAAAGCAACTCGCAGAAAATATTAATAACCCAAGCATAATCGTTTTTTTACGCCCGAGGCTATCGGCTAAAAAGCCTAAAAATAATCCGCTAAAGGCAATGAGTGCCATAGGCGCATAGTGGAATGCGCTGGCTTGGGTCATGCTTAAACCAAATTCAGTTATGAGCTCGGGAATGATCATGCCAACGGCATCGGAGGTCATGGCAAACATAAAAAACATCATATATGTGAGCCAGCGAATTTGTTGCAACGGATCGCTGCTTACGTGTGTGTGTGATTTTGTCATGTGCTTTTCCTCGTTAAATGCGTTCTTAACACTCAGTAAGTCAGTCAGTTACTGATTATAGTATTAATGTCGCCACGATATTTGTATGTAAAATTTATAAAAATAACTTGTAAATTCGTACGTGCTAGTTAAAGATATATCTTAATCGATTAAGTTTCAACATGGTAATCACACAATGATGAAGAATAAAGTTCAATTGATCACATACGCTGATCGAATTACTGGCCAAGATATAAATGCACTTACCACTCTTTTACATGGCCCATTAGAGGGCGTTTTTGGTGGTGTGCACTTATTGCCATTTTATAACCCAATTGATGGCAGCGATGCAGGCTTTGACCCGATTGATCATAGTGAAGTTGATTCTCGAATCGGTACTTGGGACGACATAAAGGCACTCGGTAAAGACCATGATTTAATGGCTGATCTAATAGTGAATCATGTGTCGGCGCAATCTTTTCAATTTCAAGATGTGCTGGCTAAAGGTAAAGCGTCAGCATTTTGGGATTTATTTTTAACCAAAGAAGACGTGTTTCCCAGTGGTATGAGCGAGGCTGAGCAGCAAGCTATTTACCGTCCACGCCCAGGCAGTTGTTTTACGCCAATGAAATGCGGTGATGGTCAAACATATGATTTTTGGACCACTTTTACCGACAATCAAATTGATATAAACGTAAAAGTAGAGGCGGGAATTGCGTATTTAAATAATGTACTTACTAAGTTCTCTGCTAACAACGTTAATATTATTCGTTTAGATGCAGCGGGTTATGCTATTAAGCAGGCGGGTACTAATTGTTTTATGCTAGATGAAACGTTTGGCTACTTAGATAACTTATCAAAGCAAGCCAACGATTTAGGCATGGAAACCATTGCAGAAATTCATAGCCATTATCAAACACAAGTAGATGTAGCTAAGCGCGTTAATATGGTTTATGACTTTGCATTGCCGCCACTAATTCTACATAGCTTGTTTAATAACAATGCGGATGCATTACTCAAATGGCTAAAAATATCGCCGCGTAACTGTTTAACGGTACTTGATACGCATGATGGCATAGGCATTATTGATGCAGGCCCAATGGGTGAAAAACCAGGCTTATTAAATGCAGAGCAAATTGATAACCTAGTAGAAACCATGCATGCAAATAGTAACAATCAAAGCCGCCAAGCAACAGGCGCGGCTGCCAGTAATGTCGATTTATATCAAGTAAACTGTACTTATTACAATGCATTAGGCGCTAATGATTTTGACTATTTACTGTCGCGCGCAATTCAATTTTTTGCGCCAGGTGTACCGCAAGTTTATTACGGCGGCTTATTTGCCTGTGAAAACGATATGGAACTGTTAGCAAAAACCAATGTTGGCCGTGATATAAATCGCCCATATTTGAACGCGGCTAAAATAGAGCAAGCCCTTAATAAACCGGTAGTAAAAGGGCTCATAGAGCTAATTAAAATGCGTAATGAATATCCCGCATTTGCAGGTGAATTTTCGGCTCAAGGCGGCGCAAGTGTTTGTTGTTTAATGTGGAAGCTTGAACAACAATCAATTTCATTGAGGATTGACTTTGCAAGCCGTACTGCACTTATTACGCAGGTTAATGGCACTCAAGAAAGCACTCTAAACTTACAAAGTTTATTGGCTTAAATAGCTTTATTTGTTGAAAACCAAAAGCCAAGCAGCCTCTGTTTGGCTTTTTTATTTGCTTTATTAACAGTGCTTAGCTACTTGCACCAATATCGAGTGCGTAACCTACTTCATATTGTTTTTCTTCTTTAGAAATAAATAAGTTAGCAGCCATAACGCCCTTTTCTTGGCTATTTTGATGAATTGTAGTGAGGCGAGGTACAAAACGAGCGGCTTCTTCTATGCCATCAAACCCCACAATACGCAGCTCACTGCCTATTTTTATCCCTTGTTTTATGGCTTCTCGCATGGTGGCAAGGGCAATTAAATCGCTCATGCATATAATCACGTTAGGGCGAGGGGAGGCTGTTAATACCTCTTTTGCGGCAATATTTGCAAAGCGCTCACTGCTTTCAGGAATATTCCAAATGCGGTCGTCGGCAACCGTTATATTAGCCTCACTTAAGGCGCGTTGATAACCACGCAAACGTTGATGCGAAATAGATTGGCCAGTTTCAAATTCGTGATGTTCGTATACCCGGCACAATACATTTTCATCAAGTAATCTTAAGCCTAATATAGCCACTTTATCATCTTGATTATGTAAAACATGTTTGGCTATTTCATAACTGGCTTGCTCGTTATTAACATTAATTGAGGCGTTACGGGCAATGTCAAAATCAACCGTCACCACATGTTTGGAGACTGTTTTTAGTTGCTCTACTAGTGCTTTATTGCGCGGGCGACCATAACAAATAAAACCATCGACAAAATCAACAACGCTGTTGAGGTTGTCACTATTGCCTGAAAACAATAAAACATTAATATTGTTTTTTTCAAGTACCGAGGTTACTCCCCGCATAAAACTGCTCGCAACAGGGTCTGATACCATGTATTCCACGCTATCGGGAAGGACTAATGCAACAATATTAAAGGTGCCACTTCGCAAAGACTGCGCCGCTTTATTAGGGCCATAATACCCCAGCTCTTTGCACGCTTTAAGTATGGCTTCGCGGCGTTTAGCAGAGAGTTGATCAGGGCGATTAAACGCATTTGATACCGTAGCATTAGACACACCTAACTCTTTGGCAATACTCTTTAATGTCCAGCGGGTGGGTTTACTCATCGGTGACTCATTACTACTTACAACATTGCAAACAATCTAGCATATTAGGCTGTTTAATATAACAAAAACTGTTGTGTTAGGTTAGTGGCGACACGCTTTTGGTGCAATACCAAAAGTTTGCTTAAATAAACGGCTAAAATGACTGGCGCTATTAAAACCCAGGTCGTAGCACACCTTGCTTATAGCGTGGCCTTCTAATAAAAGCGTACGGGCCTTTTTAAGCCTAAGTTGTTGTTGCCAAAGCGCAGGGCTGGTGCCAAAAGCAAGTTTAAACTGCTGATAAAACTTACTACGGCTCATACAGGTTATTTTGCAAAGGGTGTTTATGTCGAGGTTTTCGTTTAAATGCTCTTCAATATAATGCAGTGCATCACTCACGTTACTTTTTAGGCGCAGCTTGTCACAGTTGGCCAGCAATAAATCACGGCTTTGCTGTTGTAATAAACGGGTGATCAATTCGTTTAACGATAAATCAATTAAGTAGTGTCGCTCAGCGCCTTGCTCACTAAATAAATGCACCATGCGCTCTAATAACTGCTGAGTTTGCGTATTATGTTGGGTATGCACTAAATTAGGGGTGTATTCAAACAAGGTATCACTAGCAAAGCTTTGCTGCATATTAAGCGCATTAGCCACATTGGTTATTTTATCGGTGCTTATTTCAATGGCTAAACAGGTGGTGGGTGCGTTTAAGGATGCATGCGGAAAATCAATTAGTACGCCTTGCTCGGGTGCTAATACAAACGATTCATGTGGTAAAAACGCTTTGTGGTATTGACTGCTCTCAACATGCATTATTTTTTTACCACTGAGCATGGCACAAAACAGTAATTCGTTTGAGTGCAACGCCACTTTTTGCGCACTTTTATAGGTATCGTAAATACTTAGCTCAGAGTTATCGGCAGCAAAGGTCACTTTGTTTTCAATCAGTACATCAAGTTGTTGGCGTTTTTTATTTAACTGAGATGTGTGCATGTTCAGCCTTTTTTAATCGTTATAGAGCGTTTTTAATGTGGACTCACAGACAACTTTTTTGGACAGCTAAGCAAGTTTTTAAGCGCTTAATGGTCTAATGTCAATCAATACCGATTAAATATAAAGCAAGTTGCTACATTACTCTAACAAATTTCGGCTTAGACTTTTAGCTAACAACAAGAGAACACACATATGATTTATGCAAACCCAGGTTCAGCAGACGCACTCGTCACATTTAAACAGCAGTATGGTAATTACATTGGCGGCGAGTGGGTTGCCCCTGTCAACGGCCAGTACTTTGATAATATAAGCCCAGTTAATGGCAAGGTATTTTGTAAAGTACCGCGCTCAGATAAAGACGATATAAACCTTGCACTCGACAAAGCCCATGCAGTAAAAACCCAGTGGGGCACTACCTCAGTCGCCGAGCGCAGCAATATACTATTAAAAATTGCCGACCGTATTGAACAAAACTTGGAGCTACTTGCAGTGGCCGAAACATGGGATAATGGCAAAGCGATTCGCGAAACCCTCGCCGCTGATATTCCACTTGCCGCCGATCACTTTCGTTACTTTGCAGGCTGCCTTCGTGCTCAAGAGGGCAGTATTGGCGAGATAGACGAAACCACGGTAGCGTATCATTTTCATGAGCCTCTAGGCGTTGTAGGGCAAATTATTCCGTGGAACTTCCCATTATTAATGGCCGCTTGGAAACTTGCGCCTGCGCTTGCAGCAGGTAACTGTGTAATATTAAAACCCGCAGAGCAAACACCCGCCTCAATCTTAGTGTTGATGGAAATTATTGGCGATTTACTGCCAGGGGGTGTTTTAAATGTGGTAAACGGCTTTGGTAAAGAAGCTGGTGAAGCACTGGCAACTAGTACGCGCATTGCTAAAATTGCCTTTACAGGCTCAACTCCTGTGGGCTCACATATTTTAAAATGTGCAGCCGAGAATATTATTCCTTCAACGGTCGAGCTTGGGGGGAAATCGCCTAATATCTTCTTTAGCGATGTTATGGAAAAAGACGACTCATATTTAGATAAGGCAATTGAGGGTGCCATTCTTGCCTACTTTAACCAAGGTGAAGTATGTACTTGTCCATCACGCTTGTTCATTCAAGAAGATATTTATGAGCAATTTATAGAACGTATTTTAAAACGTACTAAACAAATTAAACGTGGCAACCCGCTTGATAGTGAAACCATGGTAGGCGCTCAAGCCTCTAAAGCGCAGTTTGATAAAATTTTAAGCTACATTGAAATTGGTAAAGAAGAAGGTGCTGAAGTATTAACTGGCGGCCATGTTGAGCAATTAAGCGACGAGCTAAACGGCGGGTATTACATTCAACCTACACTATTAAAAGGACGTAATGACATGCGCGTGTTCCAAGAAGAAATTTTTGGCCCCGTTATTTCAATGTCGACCTTTAAAGACGAAGCCGAAGCACTTGAACTGGCTAACAGCTCAGAATTTGGTTTAGGCGCAGGGGTATGGAGCCGTAATATGAATCGTGCTTATCACTTTGGTCGCAAAATAGAAGCAGGTCGTGTATGGACTAATTGTTACCATATGTACCCAGCGCACGCTGCGTTTGGCGGGTATAAAAAGTCTGGTATAGGCCGCGAAACTCACAAACTCGCGCTTGATCATTACCAACAAACTAAAAACTTGCTAGTAAGTTACAGCGAAGATCCGCTTGGCTTTTTTTAATAACGCGTTTTAGTTTAAACAAACAACCTATAAGTAATGAAAGCGCTACATTTTTGTAGCGCTTTGTTTTTTTAAAACTAATACCGATAGCATTTGATTAGTGGTTAATTATAATGATAAAGAAACGATTTATTAATGAGGCGCTGGGTTGAAAAAGTAGATTAAAGGTTCTAGCTCAGGGCTGTTATGACTAGGTTTCAGGCTGTTTGTACAAGCTCACAGCTCGTCACTCGAAGCCGGCTCATTTTCTCCTCTGTGTTCAAAAAGGCTTTAATGAATTAATCACAAAAAGGATTATGGTGATGTTTGAAACGATTGCGATTTATTCAGGGTTAATAGCCACATTATGGATATTCATTGGTGTTTATGTAGCAAGTCGGTTTTATGAAGGTTACAGTCATTCTAAACAATTTTGTAGTGAATTAGGTGCAACGGGAAGCCCAACTGAAAAACTGTCACCGCTAATTAATAATTATCCATTAGGTTTTTTATTTTGCTTTTTTGGCTGGTATTTAACACAACTATCTAATGTATCTATTTTGGTTAATATTGCTGGCTGGTTAGTCATAATGCATGGTATTGGTACATGGGTTGCAGGTTATTTTCCTATGGATGCAGATCCATTTACTAAACACCCAACTTTTAATTGCAAGGTTCACTCTTGGGCTGGTTTCATTATGTTGCTTTCGCTCGTTTTAGCACCAATATTAATAGCGATCAGTCCAACCACAGAAATTACTCCTTTATACTTTCGTGTTTTTTCAATTGTTTCTGTTATCGCTACTGTTTATTATCTGTTTGCTATGGCTAAAGCAATAAAACTACAAAGTAACCCTGGTAGCTATCAACGTATCTCTTATGGTATCCAATTAAGTTGGTTAAGTGTTTTTTCAATAGTGTTAATGTAATTTTAAACTAATTTAAATCGCCTCCAATAATTTAGAGACTCAACTCACTAACGACTATGATTTATTTCAGCTTATTATTTGGCTCCACAACTCAAGGAAGGCTCATGAATATAAACCACACTAAATTCCGTTTTATTTTACTAAAAGGTGTTCTAGGCTGGGGAATTCCTACAGCTATTTTATTTCAATTAATTATGTACTTTACAGGTGAGCAAGATTTTTTTGATGGAATCATTTCATCTTTAATAATATTTCCTTTAGTAGGCATATTATTTGGATACTTTTTGTGGCATTCGAAATATAAAAAAGAGCGAAATAACTGAGATAACAACCTTAATCACTTGTTTGTTGAAATTTTTTAGCTGTGATTACAAGGAGGTTTGAGTGAACATTTGTGAAACCCAAAGGTTGCTTATTCGGCAGTTTTCAATTGATGATGTGCCGGCATTAAGTGAAATTCTTAGTGACGATGAGGTGATGAAATACTCAATTCGTGGTGTGTGCGATGAAGCTGCAACTCGTGAATTTATAAAGTGGTGTTTACAATGCTACGGTTCATACGGTTTGGGCCCATGGGCACTAATAGATAAAAACAGTAACCTACTTATAGGGTTTTGTGGTGTTTCTCCACAAAGTGTCGCGGGTAACGAAGAGCCTAATTTAGGGTATCGATTAGCGGGCGATTTTTGGAATAAAGGATTAGCCTGCGAAGCGGCTAAAGGTGTTTTAAAGTATGTGTTTACGCAAACTACTCATCAATCAGTCGTTGTTATTATTGAACCTGAGCATATTGCGTCATTAAAAGTAGCAAAGAAAATTGGCTTTACAGACTACAGTACTCATGAATTTCATGGTCGTACCGTACAGTTATATCGATTAACTAAGGCGCAGTGGAGTAACTCACTTGTTTAAATAATACTATGTAGGTAGTAAGCTGAAAGAATAGTTAGTGTTGATTTGTTAAGTATCAGTTTTTAAAAAGGAAATTTTTAATGGATATAGATTCTCATATAGTTCAACTTGAAAAAAACAACCGAAAGTTATTTAGTGCATCTCATTATTTGGGGCTTACGATAGCGATGGCTGTTATTGTTTTGTTGTTAATGTTTTATTCAGCCCATTGATAGGGCTTGCTTGTTCAGGTTTTGCTGCTTTCTTTTTGAACTTTTTCTATTCACAGTATAGCTTTAGAAAACTCAACGCCCGCATAACACTACTGCAAACCAAAATTGAACAAACGTCTAAGTAAGGTGTTGCTCTAAATTTAAAGCCAGTTCATTTTAAATCTTACTCGTTGTTAGCTGCTTTTAATGTTGTTAAGTTACTGCTATAAAAATAATTTGCTGATACTTATTTGATTTAAGGTATTTTTAGTTCCACCAAATGGGTTTACAGTAATTATATAACCTAATTTAAAATGGATTTTCATGAACATAAAAACAAAAATAGTTAGCCGTACTTTATTGAGTGCTTTATTAATTACGCCTACCTTGAGCATGGCAGAATTAGCAGTTACTCCTCAAACACCAGAGCAATGGCGCAGTGTTACTGATCGTGATATTGAAGCTGCTTACAGTATTTCGGCAAAAAACCACCCCGGTATGTTTGATGTTAACAACCCAGTCTTTCCTGAGCTATTAAAGCAAGCAAAAGCAGAAGCACTTGCACTGTCTGCCAAAGCGAGCGGGCCGCAGGTTCATGTTGCGGCAATTGCGCGTTTTAGTACTGTGCTACAAGATGGTCATGCAGGTGTGTTTTCAAGCGTTGAACGACCTGCTCGTCGTTGGCCAGGTTTTAGTGCCGTTTGGCGGGGTGATGCATTAAAAGTGTATTACAGTGAAACAGATAATATAAATAAAGGTGATGTGATAAGTGGTTGCGATGGGCAAAGTACCGAGACGTTAATGCGACAAAGAGTGTTTAAATTTCATGGACAGGTTACACAACCTGGGCATTGGTGGCAGCAAGGTTGGCGGTTACTAATTGATGAGGGCAACCCATTTTTAACACCTCTAAAAGAATGTCAATTTGTTAAAGCCAATGGGCAAGCTTACAGTAAAACCCTTGATTGGTCTGTTCGGCCAAAGAGTGTAAGTAAGCATTTAACACATGCCTATAATGGGGATGAGCTTACAACCGATTTAACTTGGCCTGCGCAAAACATAGCGTGGATTGCTATGCCCAGTTTTGCAAATAACGATAAGCAAACTCATGATTACAATAACTTGTATAAAAAAGTGACTGATCAACGTTCTAAGTTACTCAGTGCAAAAACGGTGGTTTTAGATCTTCGTCATAACCAAGGTGGCTCGTCGTATTGGAGCTTAAAGCTTGCAAAAGAGTTGTGGGGTGAGCAAGTTGTTGAACAAAAAATGGATAACTACTCAAAAAATAGCCGAGTTTGGTGGAGAGCGTCAAAAGATAATACTAGCCATGTTAAATCATTAATTGAAGTGTTGAAAGATCAACCTAAAGCACAAAAAGAGTTTAAAGAAATAGCTGCAGGTATGGCGCAGTCACTTGAAAATAATAAGCTATTTTACATCGAAGAGCCGCAAAGTAAACCAAACCAAAGCGATAGCACGGTGCCAGAGAGTGACTTTAAAACACAGGTTTTTGTTATTGTGCCGCCACAGTGTGCAAGTGCGTGTCTTGATGCCATTGATGTATTTAAGCAGTTTTCAAACACTCAGTTATTTGGCGCGCCAAGCAGTGCTGACTCACTGTATATGGATGTTCGATTAGCTGAGTTACCCTCAGGTTTAGGTAAAGTGATAGTGCCTAATAAAGTGTATGTGAATAGAGCAAGAGGAAAGGGCGATTATTATAAACCCGATATTGCCTATAACGATATTGATTGGACAACCGATAAGCTATTAGAAAAAATTAAACAGTTATAAAAAAAGCCGCTCAATGAGCGGCTTTGACTTTTCAACTATAAGGGGTAATCAAAAACTGTATTTGGGCAATGTATTAATTGCCCATAGAGTATCTAACGCCAAAGGCATAACGAGGGCCGTATTGAGCCGCGCTTAAGAACTGACTTTCGAAGCGACTGAATGAACGCTCGGTTTCGTTGGTTAAGTTCACACCTTCAAAGAATACCGTTGTGCTTTCGTTAACTTCGTAGTTCACACTAATATCCCACTGTAAGTACTCTTCTGCGTATTGTGGAGGAGCCGTAGCACCTGAGTCAGGTAAACCTTGCGCAATTAAGTACTCATCACGCCATGCACCGGTAATTTTCACCGATAAGCCATCTTTTTCGTAAAAGCCTTGTATGTTCGCAGAATCACTTAAACCAGCTAATACTGCTTGAGAGGCAAGGTAGTAGTTATCGTACTCTACATCACCATCAACAACGGTGGCATTAAAGCCTGCACCAAAGCCTGAGTCGCCAAACAAGTGCTGAACAGCAAATTCAAAACCGTTTACTTTACGTGAACCAACGTTTTCAGGTGAATTGATGGTCCATTCAATCAGCGGATCAGTCGCTGGATCTGGTAATATACGGTTGTTTTCACCAATGCCTACGCCATTAGCTACAATTTCATTGTAAATTGCAGTGTCAGTTGCTTGATCTCCACGACCTTCAATGGCGGCTACTGCATTGTTCCAACGCTCACCTAAATACACATCATGTAAACCTTCAAAGGTAGTTTTTACCTGGGTGTTATCAATCCAATTATCTACGTCTTTCCAAAATAGACCAACAGCAGCGTAACTGCCTTCGCTGTAATAATACTCAAGGCTTAAATCTAGATTAGTTGATTTAAATGGCTCTAAGTTTGGATTACCACGGCTACCACTTCTTGAATTTAATTTAGGTGATGGTGTTAAAGCCAAGTTACCTAACATATCGCCAAGAGTTGGTCTGGTGATTGTTTGTCCCCATGATGCGCGGGTTACTAAGTCATCCGTAAGATCGACTTTAATATCAATCATAGGAAGTAGTAAGTCGTATTGTCCTTCATAGTCTACTTCAACTAATTCGCCACCAGCGGCAAATTGAGTTAACCACTCTGAACCGCCTGCCCAGTAAACTTGTTCCGCTACACGACTTTTTGCTGGGCTTACAATATCAGTTTCTTCATAACGAAGACCTAAGTTTACAAATACGTCGTAGTCGCTAACGTTAAATACCCAGTTGCTAGAAAGGTAAACACTAATGGTTTCTTCTTCTACTTCGTTAGTTGGGAAGTTATCAAAGCTACCAATTCGGTAATAATCACTACCAATTACGTCTTCGGTCAAATAAGCACTTTGACGAGCAAATGCTTCATCAAGGTCATAAGTGTAAGCATAACCTGGCGCTACGCCGTTAGGACCAAATGAAAATTCATCAAGGAATCCGCTTAAATCAATCCTTTCGAACATCGCATCTGGGAAAATTTCAGCGAATGTACCGTTGTTAAAGCCAGGTGCATTGGCGTTATTAGAGCCGCCCCAACCACTGAGTGTTTGCTTAGTGTAAGCCGCACCAAATTTAACGGTTTCAAGACCAATATCTGTATAAGTAAATAATTTACCGTCTAATTGTACTTGAGAAACTTCTGACTCACCTGGTGTTCTGGTAAAAATACTGAAGTTAGAACCAATTTGATTTGGACTTACTTCTTGTGTGCCGTTGTTCCAATTAATATTAAAACCCGGTACATCGCCTTCGCGGAAAAAGTATTCTTTAGTAGATAACTCTGCTGAGCCCAAAATAATACGGGCATTAGAATTTAAGCCAGGATCTTTGCCATTATCTGTTGTGGTTTTTGAAGTATGGGCATCAAAGTTAAAACTAAGGTTTTCTGTTGCTAACCATTCAACATTGATACCGGTTGCTTTTGAGTCTACCTCGGCAGTTTCACGAAATGCCGTGAATGAGGCATCATCACCGGCTGAGTTATAGTAAATAGCGGTGCCATATTCATCTAGCTCATAGGCATTACCATTACCACCAAACGAACCGTTCCAAATACCCCACGATAGTGAGTTATTACCTGTTGTTGCATTTGAGATTGTATGATCTAGTGTAAACGTTAAGTTATCTGTTGGTGCAAACTGAAAAGTGGCTTGCGCATTTAAACGTTCACGCTGAATATCATCTTTTGAAAAGCTGACTTCTTGTGGGAAGAAAGCGGCAGATACAAACTCACCATTATCCCCAGCATTTGGATCGAAAAACTGCTTAGCTGGGTTACCATCTGCATCCATTGGGCGGTTATCAATTATGTTTTCAGCATCAACCGATAGGTTAGGGTTGACTAACCAAGAGCGTACATTGGCTGCTTGGCGCTGAAAATCACGGCGGTGGTATGAAAAGTTAGCTGAAAAACCAAACATTTCGTCAGCAAAAGTATTGCTGTAAATACCTGCAATTTCAGGTGTTACTTCATCACCTTCTTCTACCGATGTATCGTGAATGCCTTTAGCCATCAATGAAAAGCGCTGACCCGGCTTTTGTAGAGGTTTAGCGGTAACAATATTTACAGTTGCACCAAGGCCACCTGTTGGTGTATCCGCACGCGCTGTTTTCATAACTTCAAGTGAACTAACGCCTTCAGATGATAAGTTCTCAAAGTTAAATGAACGCGTAAAACCGGTGCCTGCCATTTGACGGCCGTTAAGTGTTACAAGGTTAAACGATGGGCCAAAACCACGTACGGTAATTTGGCTACCTTCACCGTTTGAGCGACTTACCGATACACCCGTAATACGTTGTAGCGATTCAGCTAAATTAGTATCTGGAAATTTACCCATTTCTTCAGCAGAAATGGCATCAACCACGCCTGATGCGTCACGCTTTACATCCATTGAACGGATTAATGAACCACGAATACCTTTTACTTCAATAACTTCTAGTTCAGGTTCGGCAGTATTTTCTTGCGCAGCATAAGCGAAGTTAAATGTGCTTGCAGCGATGATAAGTGACACAGAAGCCGCTAGTGGGCTTTTTTTAAACTTATTTGTGTTCATAATTGCTCTGCTTTTACTTAATTTATTACGGTAAGTAGGTACTTTTAATTTAGTACCTACCACTGAATTAGGGTTTATGGGTTAGCGATAACCACATTGTCGATACGATAAACTGCACCTTCACCTGTTCCCCACGCTGGGAAAACCATCAGTACATTGATATCGCTAATGTCTAAACCTGCATCAAATAATGATTGCACTGTAAACGTGTATGTTTGCCATTGCCCAATAACCGGTACTTCACCTTCAACGCTTTGTGCAAGAGGAAGCTCTACCGCCGTTGCTGCACCTGTTGACTCAATTTTAAATGTCCACACTGAGTCAGGATCATTTGGTGGTGTCACCATTTTCATTTCAAATTGCACAACACCATTTGCTAATATTGCTGATGCATCAAAAGAAACACCTTCGTCAGCTAAAAAGCCCATTACTGTTGGTGTAGCACCAATAACAAACTCAGCCACTGTGCCGTGTTCAGCATCGTCAGTTTCTTCAGTCGGTGTAGAGCCACCACAACAGTCCCAAATACTCCACATATCTGCGGCTGTATCTTGGAAAATAGTGATTTCATCGCCTGCTGATGCACTCGGATCGTACATTTTAGCGTTATCAACACGGTAAACCGCACCTTCACCTGTGCCCCATGCTGGGAATATCATCACTACATCAATGGCACTAACATCTAAACCTGCGCCCGCTAAGTCAGCGAATGTAAAGGTATAAGTTTTCCACTCACCAGCAACGGGTGCATCGCCAGCATCGGTTAATGGAAGCTCTACCGCTGTATCGCCTTCATTAGATTCAATCTTCATTGTCCAAACAGCTGCTGGATCATTTGGATTTGACATTACTTTTACATCAAACTGTAGTACACCATTTTCTAAAATACTTGTTGCATCAAATGGTTTACCACTACCACCGGCTGAGGTGCGAGTATTAAAGCCCATTACAGTGGGTGCTTCGCCAATGCTAAACTCTGCGGTTAAACCGTGTTCTTCATCATCTACTACCTCAATTGGTGTTGAACCGCCACAACAATCCCACATTGGCCAATCTAGATTTTGTCCGTCTGTGAATAGGTCAACTTCTGGGCTTCCAGGTAAATCACCTTCAATCGCAACATTGGTAATTAAATATTCAGCGCCTGCACCTGTTTGCCATGCTGGGAATACCATTAATACATCAATGGCACTTAAATCTAAGCCTCTTTCTTGTAGTAAAGAAAGTGGGAATGTATAGGTTTGCCATTGGCCAGTAACAGGAGTAACACCTTCATTACTATCGCTAAGGGCTACATCGCCGGTATTAGGACCACCATCACCCGCTTCGGCTTTTAATAACCAAGTAGTTGAAGATGTTGGTGGCGTTACTACTTTCATATCAAAGGTGAGTCGACCATTTAAATCAAGTAGAGGTGATGCATCAAATGGAGATGAAGTGCCAGTAAAATCATCAGGGAAGTGACCACCGCGGGTAGAGAAACCAAGCACAGTCCCGTTATTATCGTTAATGTTAAACTTAATTACGTCGCCTTTGTCAGCGTCAGTAATGGTTTCTGGTGTTGTTCCACCGCAACAATCCCATGCGATCCAGTTGGCATTTAAGCTGCCATCAAAAATATCAAGATTCTTTGCAACACCATCACTTGGCGGGGTAGGTACAGGGGCTTTACCTTCAACAAGTGCATCTTCTAGGCTATCGTAACCTGGGCGGACTGTTTCACAGCCTTTACCTGTGGTTGGGTTAGAGGCACATTCGTAAACACGCACGTAATCAATTTCAAAACTTTGACCTTCTGCAAATGCTGCAGCGTCAACGCCTAAGTTATTTACGTTTTCAGGCCAATCACCACCAACAGCATTGTTTAAAATAAGGTAAAAGTCTTTATCAAATGGGGCATTATCCCAATGCGTTGTTAGCTCGCCGCTACCTTGTTCAAAGTATTCAGCAAACCAACCTTTATGCTTTAAGCCAACAGGTTCATCTTTTGAATTGTAACGAACTTCAGAGCGACGTTGAGTGGCGTATAAATAGCCATCTACGTACCAGCGAATTTCGCCTTCTTGCCATTCAATTGCGTAGGTATGAAAATCGTCTGCAGGATTCATCCCTTCAGGGAATGTATACGCTTTACCTGAACTTGAGTTATTTGGCCATTCGCGACCATAGTGAAGTGTGCCATGAATATTAGCTTCAACGGTGCCATCTTCAGCAACTGTTTTTAAATTTACCGCTTCTAAAATATCAATTTCGCCAGAGCGCGGCCAAGTACCATATTCTTCATCGGTTGGCATCATCCAAAAAGCTGGCCAGCTACCTTGACCCGAAGGCAACTTTGCACGCATTTCAAAGCGGCCATAAGTAAAGTCTGCGTTGTAACGGGTGTTTAAACGGGCTGATGTGTATGGTTTTTCTGCGCCTTCTTCAGCAGGTAAGGCGACTATGTTTAGTACACCGTCTTTAATAAAGGCGTTTTCTTCACTGTCGGTATAACATTGTTTCTCGTTGTTACCACCGCCAGCGCAGTTTAATTCAAAGTTCCACTTGTTAGTATCAATACTAGTGCTGTCAAACTCATCGTTCCATACCATACGCCAGTCAGAGACTGGTTCAGTAGGGTTTACTTTTTCAATATCTGTAGTAGTGGTTGCTGCGTCACCACCACAACCCGCCAGAGATGCTAATGAAATAGCAGCCAAAAGGCGAGTAATGCGTGTTGTTTCAATGTTCATAACTGAACCCCGTTCAACTGATTATTGTCAGAATATAGTGTATTTGTTGATTTTTTCATTTTTGTAAGCGCTTACATTTTTGTGTGTGATAAATGTAAGCGCTTACAAATAATATGGGGGATTTTTAACTGGGTCAAGAATTTGTTTAAATAATTTACAATTGATTTACTTTTAACAGGGTGTTTTTGTTAACAGGAACGGTTAAACGCCCAAGTAATGTTATAAATAAAGGTTTAAAAGGTGTACATGGGCGTTTTCATTAGTCGTATTGCTATTTTTTAAATGGCATTATTAACAATTGCCACAAGGATGAATTTTGTTCGGGGTTTGGGTATTGGCTCAAACCAAGTGCAATACGTTTATCAGGCTGGTTTGCCTGTGATTTATAGCTGCCAAAAAGTCTATCCCACCAAGTAACACTAAACCCAAAGTTACTGTTTGTTTCTTCGGGGTTTTGGCTGTGATGTATGCGGTGCAGCGCTTGGGTAATAAGGATGAGGCGCAGTGGTTTTTCTATTGCGTTTGGCAAGCGAATATTTGCGTGGTTAAACAGTGCTAACCCATTGAGTGTTATTTCAAATATAAGTACTGCAATGGCGGGCACGCCAAGAGCAGTTATGGCGGCAAGCTTTATCAATATGCTAAGACCTATTTCAATAGGGTGAAAGCGCAGCCCAGTGCTTGTATCTACGTGCGCATCAGCATGGTGAACACGGTGTAAACGCCATAAAACTGGAATTTTATGAAACAATCTGTGTTGCCAATAAATCAGTACATCTAGTAACAGCAGGCTAAGTATAATTGCTACTGAAAGAGGCATAGTTAGTTGATTAAACAAACCGATACTATGTTCTTGGTTATAAAGCGCGGCGGCGGTTAACCCTAAAGGAACCGCTAACCGAGCAATCACTGAAGAGGTAAATACAAGACCAAAATTCGCAACCCAACGTTTAGTGGCTTTTATGGGCGATTGCCGTGCAGGGGTTTGCCACTCAAGCAGCATCATTATGACTAAAATACTTACAAAACATCCAAGCCGCCACCATAATTCGTTATCCATTGGTAGCCTCCGTTTTACTGATATTAGTTTCTTGTTGTTTTAATGTGTGATAACCGCCATAAATACGGGTGAAAATCGTTATGGCGCAAGCTGCAGCAAATAAGCTGGCCATTATGGCAAAGTGCTGCGGCCAAATACAAAAGGCAACAAATAAGGCAATGGTTTCTGTGCCTTCGGTTAAGCCATTTAAGTAGTAAAAACTTTTATATTTAAATTGTGGTTTGTCGAGTTTAAATTTTTCAGCGGCAATTGCAAAGGCCAAAAAGCTGGAACCGGTACCTATAAAAGTAGCCAGTAAAATAGCACCTGCAATGGCATTTTGTGCTGGATTAGCCAAAATAAAGCCCAGTGGAATCGCTGCGTAAAATAAAAAGTCGAGAGTAATATCTAAAAACCCACCCGCGCTAGAACTTTGATTAGCATAGCGGGCTAATGCGCCATCCAGTCCATCTAAAATTCTATTCAACGCAATGGCGATTAATGCGCCATACCACATTTCAAAGGCAAGTAAAGGCACGGCAAACATACCCACTAAAAAACCAAAAACAGTGAGTTGATTAGCTGTAATGCCGCTTTTATTAATGAGCATAACAACCGGTGTTAGTAGTGGCTTTATAATGGGGGTAACATATTTATCTAACATACGTATTGCCTTGAATATGAGTCAGGTTTTAAGCATCAGTGCCTAAAGTAATCACTTTGCCAGCTGTTGCCTCGGCGTCACTGTGGTCGTGTGTAACCATAATGGCAGGCAATTTATGCTCGCGTATTTGACTAAACACCAGTTCGCGGGTATCAACACGCAATTGGGTGTCGAGTTTACTAAAAGGCTCGTCGAGTAAAATAGCTTTAGGTTCGCTGAGCAACATGCGTAGCAGTGCAACACGCGCTTGCTGCCCACCAGATAGGCTGTCGGGATGACGGGCTGCCAATCCTTTTAAGCCAACTTGTTCTAGGGCGTGGTCTATTTTTTCAAGACGCTGCTTTTTATTGCCTTTGGGCATAGCAAAGGCAATATTTCCTGCCACTGTTAAATGCGAAAACAATAAAGCGTCTTGGTAGAGCACCCCAATATGGCGTAAATGCGGGGGGGTGTTATCTATATTTTGCTCATTTAGCCATACTTCGCCTTGTGCCTTAAAGTCTTTGGGCAAACAGCCTGTAAGCCAATTTAATAAGCTTGACTTGCCACTGCCCGATGGCCCCATGATGGTGAGTATTTCGCCGCCATTTACTTGCTCGTTTAAGCTTAGTAACAGCTCGCCTTGACGGTAAAGCTGACAATCTTTGATGTGTAATGATGACTGCATTAAATAGCCTTAATGGTTTTATAGTTAAGCGCGCGCTTTAAAAAAGTATTTAGGTAACACCCATGCCACACCAAAACCAATTAGCGGTAATGCCATTTGTAAAATGGCGTAAACTGCACTGGTGCGTCTGCTTGCGCCATTAGCAAGGGTTACGGCTTCGGTGGTAATGGTACTTATACGCCCGCCACTGGCTAAAAGTGTAGATAAATACTGGCCAAAACTAATCGCCAGCCCAAGCGCTATCGCGATTAAAATAGGGGCGAATAGTTGTGGCAATTTAACCTGTAAAAACACCTTGCAGGGACTTGCCCCCAAGCTTGCGGCAACGCGCGCTAATCGAGGGTCTAAACGCCTGTAACTATCGGCAATAGATAAAAAAACATACGGTAAAACAAATAAAACGTGCACAAATATCACATTAAAAAAGGCATGCTGGCTATTGAGCAGTTGTTGTAACCACACAATACCAAATAAAAACGCAATACTGGGCACTAATAAAGGAAGATAAATAATTAACTGTGTCCATTTCGACAAGAGTTTCGCGTTTAACTGCTCGGCTTCTAAGCACAGCAATACCATAGTGATAGCAAACAGCGTACTTATTCCCCCTATTATTAAGGTATTAAACAAGGGAGTATGTATTTGTGTAAATGCATGTTGAAAATGCAGAAATACCACGCTTGAGGGCACGGTATCCGGAAAACGCCAATAGCCCGCTATTGACCACATCACTAACCCAATTAGCGTAGCAACAATAAAAATTAAAATTAGACTCGTGAAAACATAAGTAAATGTGCAGATCAATTGATGTGCATACTGGCGGCGGCCATTAATAAGTGATTGCTTAAAAACTAGAGCAATGATTTTTTCAAGCAATAGCCACGTTAAGAGTAGTCCAACAGTGACCGCTAATTGTAACAGGGCACCCGCCGAGGCTTTTATTCGCAGGTTTAAATCTACATCGTTAAACCAGTGCATTATAGCAACGGCTAAAGTGGGAGGGGTATTTGGGCCAAGAATGAGTGGCATTTCAACGCTGGCGCTGGCATAAGCAAGTACTGCAAAAATAGGTAAACGTAACAGTGGGTATAAACTGGGTAGCACCACTTTAAAAAACGCCACCATAGGGTAATAACCTAAATTAACCGCAATTTGATGCTGCTTGCGTAGCTTTTTACCAAGTTCGGGTTGCGCCAAAACACCCAATGCAATCAGTAGTAAAAAAGGTAACTCTTTAAGCACAAGCCCAATAATAATGCTCCAGCCAAAAGCGTCGTAAGGTAACGCGCCTTCTGGCGCTAATTGCCAGCCAGTTAACCATGGAGAAAATAAACGAGTAAATAACCCCGATGGCGCAATTAAAAAACTCACCGCAATCGCGGCAGCGGCATGCGGAATAACCAATATTGGACTTAAAATATATTCAATGCGTTTAAGCCACACACTATTAAAAAACGCGCCAAGCATAATGATCATCAGCACAAACGCGATTAAGGTACTAATAAGCCCTGTTCGTATGCTCAGCTCTACCATGTGTGTCAATCCAGGCGTTTGCCATAATGCGTTAAATCCTGCTAAGCCAATATTTGTTTCATTGAGTGCCGGCGCCCAACCAAAGGCAGGTAAAAGCACGCCGATTACCCCCCCTAAAACGGGTAAAGTAAGCAATGCAACCAAACAGTAAGGACTTAGTTTGACCAAAAAGGTAAATAGGCTATTTGAAGCGGGTACTTTATTCATTGGCTAACCCCATAGCGCGTTTGCCAACCTTGCATTATGGCATTAACCCAACTTGGGTGAGGCTCACTGAGTGTGCGTTTTATGCTATTAAAAGGCAGCGCACTTGGGTGCGGTTGTGTGGTTTTAAATAAGGCTTGTTGCTGGGTATTTAGCATTGATTGGATCAACACGGTTTTATCGCCCCAAATAGTGGGCTTTTGTTTATGAGCTTGCGCTTGAGGGCTTAATAAAAAATTAGCGACTAACTGTGCGCCTTGTGCATGGCTTGCATTATACGGTATTGCTACAAAATGGGTGTTACTTAAACTGCCATCATGCATAGCATAACTGCGGGTGCTGGTGGGTAAATCAAAGCGTTGTACTGCAGCGGGCACTTCTGGCGCTGAAAAGGTAAACCCGATACTAAGCTCAGTATCGTCAATTAAGCGGCGCATTTGTGCGCCACTTTGCATAAAATGTTTGCCGCTACGCCAAAGCGCAGGGTGTAATTTATTTAAAAATACCCACAAAGGGTTGAGCACCTCAGTGGTGTTTTTATCTGTAGCTGGCTGGTTTAGCTGTGCTTTTAATTCATCATCGTTGTTGTTATGTAGTACCACTAAAGCGTATTTTAAAAAGCTCATGCCTAAAAAATCAAGCGGCTTTGGGTAACTAAAACGCCCAGGGTTTTGCGCGCTCCAAGTTAATAACTGATGTAGGGTGGTGGGTAATTGATTCGTTGTGCTGCCATCTATTGCTAGGCTGTCGTAATAAAAAGTGAGCGACGCTTGCCCCCAAGGCGCTTCCATCCCGTTTGTAGGCAAACCAAAATCAAAGTTTACCGCGGGGTTATTATTAGGATCGGTTAATGCAAAATTTGGCAGCGTCTGGGCCCAGTCTTTAAGCAGCAAGTCATGCTTACTCATAGCGGCAAAGTTAGCGCCATTGATCCAAATTAAATCGACACTGCCTTGAGCGTGATTATTGGCTGATTTTTCTGCTAATACTCGGCTTACTGCTTCGCTGGTATCGCTTAATTTTACATGCACTAATTCAATATCATATTGCGCTTTGACCTGCTCAGCCACCCATTGAATGTAGGCATTTATTTGCGGATCGCCGCCCCATGCATAAAAATAAACGGGTTGGTTTTTACCTTGGCTTTGGATAGTTTGCCAGCGAGTATCAGAGGGAGAGGTTGCCATGGTTTTAAAGCTAGCAACTAAAACAATGCACAAAGCAATACTCAAAAAACAATATCGGCTGAGTATTTGTATTGGCTTAACGACGTGCATTTAAATTCCAGTTGTAATCTAAAAATTTAATTTTCATGTCATTATTTTGCAGCGCTTTTTGTTGAGCGGGTAGCAGTTTTAATGCATCAGCGTATTGTGCTAAAAACGGGTGTAATGTGTTTGCTCCTTTAAAGCCTTGTTCAAAATCACCGCCGTACCATTTAAAAATAGACGATACATTTAAAGTATTGCCTGTTGCCATGTTGCGGGTGTTGTCTGACAAAAAACGAACAGTTTGCTGGTGTAATTGCTCTTCTAGTTTATCGGCCGAGTAGGCTTCTTCACGAAGTGCAGGGCAACCAATACTGGCGCAGTTTACTGCAAAGTGAATACGCGGGTCGTTGTATTTACCACTACCACGAATTAACTCATGCTCTATATCATCAAGGCTGCGTGTTTTACCCAGCAGCGAAATAAACTCTTTGCTCCACGGTGAACTAAAAAAGCTACCTAACTCTTTGATTGATTCAATATTAGGGTACTGCGTTAATATTAGTTCAACGGTAAAGGCATTATAGGCATTAATTAAAAACGCCAACTGTTTGTGTTTACCCCACGTGTTAAATTCACCTGGTGTGATGGCTGTTAACGTATTTAAATATGCTTTTAATTGGGTATGCTCGTGTTTAATTGCAGCGTAATCAACCTCAGTGCTGTGCCCATGATTAATAGCGACAACATGTTTAGTTAATAGCGTGTTCCAACTATCGTGCAGGTTTTGTGCACTACTTTTAAACGCCGTGACCAGTAGTGCACTTAAAACTAAAAACTTCAATAACGTATACAAAGGCTTAACCTCGGCGCCATGCATGGTATTTTTCAAGCATGTTTAAAACAGTTTGTGGAGCATGGTTACGTTTCCATTCACCAGCGGCATATTTGTTGCCTTCTGCCCATGTTGGGTAGCTGTGAATTGTGCCTAGAATTTTATTAAGGCCAAGGCCGTGTTTCATGGCTAAAACAAATTCAGCAATTAAATCGCCTGCATGCTCAGAAACCACAGTAACTCCGAGTATTTTGTCTTTTCCTTTAGGGGTGATCACCTTAATAAAGCCATTATTGGCGCTCTCAGTAATGGCGCGGTCTAACTCTTCAAACTCAAAGCGGGTGATTTCATAGTCTATGCCTTTATCAATCGCTTCTTGCTCGTTTAGGCCTACGCGCGCGACTTCTGGATCAATGAAGGTGGTCCATGGAATAACACGGTAATCTACTTTAAACTTTTTAAAGTGGCCAAATAAGCCATTAACCGCCGCGTACCACCCCTGATGAGCCGCAACGTGAGTAAACTGGTACGGGCCTACAATATCGCCTGCGGCAAAAATATTAGGGTAGAGTGTTTCTAAGTAGTCGTTAGTTACTATGGTTCGATTAGTTTCTATACCAAGCTCTTCAAGGCCATAGCCTTTGAGGCGTGCGCTTCGGCCAACGGCACACAGTAGCTCATCATATTCAATATCAATTTCGGTGTCGTTGTGCTTCACCACGAGGTACTTTTTACCCTCGCGTGCTTCACAGCGCAGCGCTTGGTGTGAGGTTAAAATATTAACGCCACTATCGGCCAATGATTGGTGTGCAAAAGCTGACACTTCAACATCTTCTTTGATCATAACGCGCTGAGTCATTTCAACTTGCGTCACACTTGAGCCTAAACGAGCAAAGCTTTGTGCAAGCTCACAACCAATCGGGCCCCCACCTAAAACAACCAGTTTTTTGGGCGCTTCGTCGAGCTCGGCAAATTTGCTCCATAAAGTATCGCTGGTAACGTAACCGGTTTCTTCAATATCTGGCAGTGGCGGTATAAACGGGCGTGCACCGGTGGCAATAACAAGTGTGCGAGCGGTAAGAGTTTGCGTGCTGCCATCGTTAAGTTTAATTTCCACTGTCCACGGGTCAATCAATTTTCCATAGCCTTTTAAAACCTCCACACCTAAATTTGTGTAGCGCTCTATGCTGTCGTGCGGGGCTATATCAGCAATGACTTGATGTACACGTGCCATTACTTTTTTAAAGGAAAACTGCGGTGTAGTGTTTTCAAGGCCATAGTTTTCGCCATGGCGCATTTGCTGTGCTATTTTTGCACTTTTAATAATGGCTTTACTAGGCACACAGCCAGTGTTTAAGCAGTCACCACCCATTTCGCCGGCTTCAATTAAGGTGACTTTGGCTTTTACTGCGGCGGCAATATAGCTGGTAACTAAGCCGCCTGCACCCGCGCCAATAACAATCATGTTACGGTCGAATTTTTTGGGCTTAGTGTAGTTTTTATAAACCCGTTGTTTTTTAAATACATTTAAAATCGCTTTCGCAATCAGTGGGAATACACCTAATAGAGCAAATGACAGAATTAAATCTAGTGACAAAATGCCCGATAAACGCTCAATTTGTGCAAGTTGAGTACCGGCATTCACAAATACAAAGGTGCCTGCCAACATACCAATTTGGCTCACCCAATAAAAAGTCCACGACTTAATAGCGGTTAAGCCCATTAATAGGTTAATTAAAAAGAACGGAAATACCGGTACTAAACGCAAAGTAAAAAGGTAAAAAGCGCCTTCTTTATCTACGCCTTTATCTATAGCAGCTAAACGCTCAGGAAACCGTTTTTTAATGGTGTCGCGTAATAAATAGCGTGACACTAAAAAGGCAAGGGTAGCACCAATCGTTGAGGCAAACGACGCCACCAGTAAGCCTTCTACTAAGCCAAATAATGCGCCTGCGGCCAATGTTAAAATAGCTGCGCCGGGTAAAGAGAGAGCCGTTACTACCACATAGAGTAAAAAGAACCCGCCAATAACTAACAACGGCGATTGCGCTTTGTATTGGTTAAACTGATCCATCGACCCTTTTAAGCCATCGAGTGTAAGTAACTGGTGCAAATTAAAATGAAAGAACATGCCAATACCGGCTGCTGCAATCAATAATAACAATAGTTTTTTAATCATATTATCTCTTGGGCTTAAAAGTTATGCGTTAGGGTAAGCTTGGCGTTTATTGGTAATTCAGGGAATGCTAATGTTGCGCCAAAATAGCCGCCTTCAAACACTGGACGCCAGTTATCTTGATTTGTGACGTTGTTCACATCTAATCGCAACTTAGTGCTAGGCGTAAACGCGTAGCTGGTATTGACGTTTAACGTGTATTGGTCACGAATTTTCACTGTTTGTAAAAAATCTAGCGGGTAACTCTTTGTATATAAAGCTGAAAAACCTGCCTGCCATTTCTCATTAATTGAATAACTACCATTAACGCTTAACGATTGCTCAGGAATACCTTGTACTTGGCTATTTGAAGGGGCAAACGCTGTATAACTTGGCGCGCCTATACCATTACCGGCAATAATATCTGGGCGTGAGTTATCAAACGCATCAGCAATTTGCGCCGAGTCTTGGCCAGTCGCAGAGTTATCGTAGCGTGCGTCAATATAGCTATAACCTGCACTTAACCAATATGGGTAAGCGTCGTAAAATACTTGGCCTTCAAAACCTGAGGTACGAATACCGGTATTGCTGCCATCGCGGTTGCGTAAACTACGGCGCTGGCTAAATAGGGCGCCATCAGCATACCAATCGCTGTTGGTAGGCGCATATTTTAAGCCAAATTCTACCAGCGTGTTTTCGGTTGCAAAGTTTTGCGCACTAATCGTGTTGTCACCACCTAAGGTGTTACCACCGGCCATACTATTTGAAGTCGCTTCGTTGTAACTTGCTGCGCCGTAACTTGTAAAATCAGTATTGAGCTTGTAATTAAAACTGATTTGGCCAGATTGCAGCGTGTCGTTAATGCTATCACTGGCTGCTGTTTGTCCTTGTGGCGCTATGGGATCGTGTGCTTCTACATCATAATAATCAAGGCGGTAACCCACACTGGTACGCAGTTTATTTGTCCACTGTGAGTCTTGTTGTATAGCAAAGCCAGTTTGCCAAGAACGCGAGTCGGTGGTGTCTGATAAGTTAAAATCACCACTGCCATCACCGTTTATATCGTATTGACCACCTGGAGATACAAATACACCGGGGCGCAGCTCAACTAAGCGTGCTTTTTGCGCATCGGTTAATGGAATACGACGGTTTGAAAGTGGACCCGTTAAATCAATTGGCGTGTCGGCCTCGGTGGTAAATTGGCTGTATCCAAGTACTTTGTTGTAGCGCACATCAAAGGCTAAGATAGTCTGCTGTTCATTATTCCATTGATACGTTAGTTCAGTGCGGTTTTGTGCGGTATCGGCACCATCTATAATTTCAACAAAACTGTTTTGAGCCACTTCATCACGTTTTAAGTGCTGAAAATAACTAATATTTTTAAGCGACGCTTTATCTGAAAGCTCGCGCTTATAAATACTGTGTAGTAGGTAAGTAGTGGCTTCGTTTTGGTTATCAGGGTCGGTAAGTACGGTGCTGCGATCAATGTTAACTAACCCTGTAGGAGATACAATTGAACCCGCTGCGGGTACTGTGCTGCCGTTTGCTTGAACGCCTTGGCCGGTAATGTAAAGACCATGGTCGATGAGTGCTTGAGTAGGGCGGTTAATACCGGCGTTGTCGGTAAACTCAACCTGATATAGCTCAAAGTTAATATCCCAGCTGCTTTTATCATCAGGCAATACTCGCAGTGCTGCAAAAAGACTGTCACTTTTAGTCCCTGAGTAATCGTAGTAGCTTCCATGATCAAGGTGTTCATAACTCACACGAAAACCAATTTTGTCTTTTACAATCGGTGCGGTGTAATCAAGCTGAGCGGTGTATTGATCCCAACGACCCGCAGAGAGCTTCGCTTTACCTTTGTGTTCTTCAGTGGAGGCTTGCTTAGAGTGTAAATTTACAAAACCACCATTGCGCTGGCTTGAACCAAACAATACTGGAGGAGCGCCTTTAACTACATCTATTTGTTCTACCGCGTTAAATGATAACGGCACACCAAAGCCGTTATTACCTGCTTGGCGACGAGTTCCATCTTGAAAAAGCTCACCTAATTGGCCACGAATAGTGGGTAAGCTTGGTGCACCAAAGCCACTGGCGGCATACGTATTAGGGCTCACAGCAAGTACATCTTGCAAGGTGGTAATGTTAAGTTGTTCTATTAGCTCTTTTGAAATAGGCGTGACTGAACGTGCTATATCTTGCAGTGCTAAATTATCGCCAAAGGGGCCATTTATGGTTGCATCTTTAACAGAAAGTCCTTGAGAATTTAAACTTTGGCCCGCTACTTCAATACGCTCTATGGCATTTTCTGTTACAGGCTTTGTTGTAGCAAAAGCAATAGCGGGTGTATTTAATAAAGCGGCTATAGATACGGCCAAGGATGAATATTTCAAACGTTTTCTCTCTGTAATTGTATGTTGATGGTTATAAAAGACCGAAAGGCTTAAAAATAACTTTCAGCAATTTAACAATATTGTTATTTATTAAAATATTAAAAATAGCTGCTTTGTTAATCGATTTATTAAACAAGCTTAACAGCTATTTACAATTATTATGAAATAAAAGGGAGTTTGTACGGTCTTTATTGCTTATTAGTTTATTTATATCTTTTTTAAGGAAATTTTATGACAGGTTCAATGAATACTGATGTACAAAATCGTTTGCAGTGGTCTTTATTATCGCTTCGGTGTGGGGTGTTTATAGTGATGTAAAGGGCCTGTTTATCTTTCGAGGTTTAATTTGCAGCTGTATGTTTGGCTTTTAGGCAAGGCAGAGCCTATGTAGTGTGGTTATTCCCCATAAATAGGCGATAACGCAGCATAAATGCCAAACAGACCCTGCTCGAAGGGTTCTGCCTAGGGGCGATTTACTCTTTGTTGCTCGGTTTTTACTTAGCCCACTAGGCTACAAACCTCGCGCCGCGATTAAATCGCCCCTAGCTTGAACAAATTTAAATCTGCAAAGGTCAACAGGCCCTAGTGGACGCTAGATAAATTTGTAAATCCGGGGCATAGCGCCCGTATTTTTGAACATTTTTATGGGATCAGTGGCTCTACCGATACTATTGCTTATATTTTAGGTGCACTGCAATTATTGCTAGTAATAGCATTTTTGGTCGGTATTAAAAAACGTATTACTTACGGTGCTATTTTTATAATGCATGGTTTATCTACGCTTTCTTCATATAATCAATACATTGATGGCTTTAATAATTTACTGTTTTTTGCGGCGTGGCCTATGTGGGCTGCGTGTTTTGCGCTTTATTTATTACGCGATCAAGACGTAAAATTTACGATTAAATAATAAAGGCAAAAAAAATGGTTATAAGCGTTAGCCTATAACCAATAAAGTACACAGGGAGTGTAGGAAGTTCTGTTGTACGCAGTAAACGGTTAGTTACCCATTTACTGTGTGTCATCAAAAGCGCTTATTGGCGCTTTTAATCAAATAAAGTGGACTGTAATAAATACTTATTTTTATAAAAGCAAAGCTAATGCCAACTTTTAATGTATTGAAATATATAACTATTTATTATTTATAAGTAGAGGCTTTGCATAATGCAGGTAAATTTTTCTATATTGCAACGGTAAAGGTTACCGACTTTGCAATATAAAAAAATGGCAAGGCTTTTTAAAACAGAGGGGAGTTTTAGTATCGCTGATTTAAAAATCAGCGGCTACTTCAAATTCTAAACGTTGATGAGAAATAGGGTGGGTGAAGGCTAAATACTCGGCATGTAAATGTAAGCGCTCTGCCTCTTCACCATAATGAGTATCGCCAACTATCGGGGTATTTAAACCTAATTGATGAGCGCAATGTACCCGTAACTGATGTGTACGCCCTGTTTTAGGGTATAACTGCAGTCGGGTGGTGTTGTTTTTGCGCTCCAGTACATGCCATGTTGTTAACGACGGTTTACCGGTTTTATAACACACCATTTGGCGTGGTTTATCATCAAAGTCGAGCACAAGAGGTAAATTAATCACTCCGCTATTCTCAGTAATATTGCCCGCCACTAAAGCAACGTAACGCTTTTCAATTGTGCGTTCAATAAACTGTTTTTGCAGCGCTTTATGCGCGCGCTTATTAAGCGCAATAATTAACAGCCCTGAGGTCGACATATCTAACCGATGCACAATAAGTGGGCCAGAAGCCGCGGGGAACTGAGTTTTTATACGCATGTACACTGAATCATCAATATTAATCCCTGGCACCGATAAAAACTCCGCGGGTTTGTTTATTACCAGTAAATCATCGTCTTGATAAACAATAGTTAAGTCTTTTCCTTTTGCAGGGTTTGTTAGTAATGGATTTTCTTCAACATTTAAGCCTTTTAGCATATGACCTAAAATGGGTTGGCATTTGCTATAACACGATGGGTAATAATGTAAGTGATGCCTGATTGCTGATTTAGGCGGTGCACCCCACCAAAATTCGGCCATAGCCACTGGTTTTAAATCGTGCTTGTATGCATATTGTAATAATTTAGGGGCGGCGCAATCCCCCGCTCCCGAAGGTGGAGTGTGCTCAGGAAGTTTGGCAAAAATAGCATTCAGATCGGTCACTTCACCGTGTGCATTTAAAAATTGGTATTGAGCAAATAATTTCTTTTGTAGGTTTTTTGAGAGTGTTTTGCGGCGCTTTTTTAATCCGTTAATTTCACCCAGCATAGCTGCTTGGGTTTGCTCAAGCGCTGTAATTTGCGTTTGCCAGTCTTGCTTTAATGCCTGCAGTTGTTTTTTCTCAACAATACTCTGCCCAGCTAAGGTTGTTTTAAGTTACCTGAATCTCGTTTAAGAAAATTGAACTAAATGCCTGTTCCGAGATCCGATCTTTCGACCAAGAACGATTGGATAA